>CAJQOW010000216.1 GCA_905480055.1 uncultured Acidimicrobiia bacterium | reverse complement strand
CATCGGTATCGATGTCGGTGCCCATACGGGTTTCCAGTATCAACCGGAGCAGACAACATCAGCCATCATTTGCCACCATCCACAGGCCAAGTACTTCATTGCACGCACACCCAGGGAGCAGAGGCATGCTGACCAGTCGTGACCGATTTCGACGAGTCGTCGAGGTAAACCCGCCCGAGCTGCCGGACAGTTCGCATCTGCTCCTCGAAGGCGCATGGAATGACGTGATGATCACCGACAACGTGTTCGGGAAGATCCGGGTGTCGCCGTATGCGTTCGCTGCGCGCATCACACACGATGCCCCGTCGGTGTCCCCAACGATCGTGGTATCGACGAGGGATCGCAACATCCTCGCCATCGAGTCGGAGGTTCGGGGCGCACTCGGAAATGGCGTCCGGTCGTTCCTGGTGGTCATCGGTGACACGTTGCCCCAGGTCGATCACCTCGCAAACCACTACGAGATCGTTCGCCACCTCCGCGACCTCCAGGCAGACCTGCCAGAGTTCGAGGTCGGCCTGCCGACACGATTCAAGGCGTGGCAGAAGCAACGCAGAGTTGAAGCTGGCGCCCAGTTCCTCGTTGCGGGACCCGTCATCGACCCAGCAACCGTGGCCGACAATGTGGCCCAACTGGATCTCAAGGAGGATGACCCTCCGCTCTACATCATGGTCATTCCGCCGTTCGGACCGAACTGGATCGATCGGATGGAGTCCATGGGTGCGGTTCCGGCAACCGACGGCCTCAAGGAAGCCATCAGCTCGGCATCTGCTGACGAACGCAGGGAGCTCGCTTGGAGATACGCCAGTGAGGTGGCAGAGGAGGCTGAAGCTGCCGGCTGCAGTGGGGCTGTGCTCATGGGCTTGCGCTTCGACACCATCATCGACGAGGCTGCGCTTCGGTGGAGAGATCCCAACGTTTCTGCCACACCGATAGCGCACGGACACCCCCACTGATCCAGCTCGAAGATCTGGTTGGCTTGTCTCAGCCAGACTCGGCGCAGATTGGGAACTCGACCCATGCGCTGGGACCGGGGCCGGCTACTTCTGGTCGGCGCCAGCCTCGTCGACGATCGCATCGAAGTCCGACAACACTGCGGCACCTCGGCGTGCGAGCACAACACGCCCATCGGCTGTTCCGACGAATACGGTCGGCACCGTCAGGGTCTTCATTCCACGGGTGTTGGCCCCCTGGGCGTCGAGAACCCTCACCGCAACCCCGGCCTCATCAAACCGACGCTTGGCGATGTCGCACTGTCGACACCCCTCGACTTCGATGAGCGTGATTCCCGGAGGAACGCGATGGGCTCCACGGCCCGGTCTGCGAGACGCCACGGACACCCCGCCGTAGGCAAGAACAAGAACCACGCCGAGGACGAGAAACCGGAGGATCATCGGTTCACCGTTGCCCGCTCATAGATCACGCAGCCGACGCAGATCTTCGTGGTCGCGGCGAGCGCTGCCAGAGCAGTCACCATGAGCGTGAGCACCCAGCCAACCGCCGGTACGCCGAGCAGGAACGCGACCGTTGCAGCGCCCAGGAACACCACGCCAAGGAGTTGGGCAAACCTGGGAGGCCCTGATCGTTCGGTTTCCGCCGTGCCGTCCAGCCGGGGTTTGACGAACCGCAGATAAATCTGCGTGAACAGCCCGTAGCGGGGGCCAGCGAAGCGTGTCAGCGCAAGAACTGCCGCCACAAACGCAACGATCGGCCACCACTGCGTGACGAACGCAACGCCAGTCAAGACAGCAACGCAGGCCTGGTTGAACCGAGGGATGTTGACATCGACGCTGCCGGTCATGCGGTCGCCGCTTCCAATGCCTGCGTGACATCTGCGACAAGGTCTTCGACAGACTCGAGACCAACGGAGATCCGCACGACGCCATCGGTGATGCCCATCTGCGACCGAACCTCAGGACCGAGCCGACGATGCGTCGTGGACGCCGGGTGGGTGACAAGGGACTTCGCATCGCCGAGGTTGTTCGAGATATCGATCACATCAAGGGCGTTGAGTAGCCGGAAGGCGGTGTCCTTTCCTCCCTCAACCGAGAACGTCACCACGGTGCCGCCGCCAGCCATCTGGGATCGCGCCAACTCGTATTGCGGATGCGAGGCGAGATAGGGGTACCAGACCTGGTCAACACCGGGAGCACCCTCGAGCGCGCCTGCAAGCGAAAGCGCAGATGCCTGCTCGGCCTTCACGCGCAGGTCCAGCGTCTCGAGGCTCTTCGTGAGCACCCAGGCGTTGAACGGACTCAGGGCTGGCCCGGTATGCCGGATGAAGGGCTGCACCTTCTCCACGATGTACTCCTCGGTACCAAGGATCGCACCGCCAAGCGTGCGACCCTGGCCGTCGATGTGTTTCGTCGTCGAGTACACCACCACATCGGCACCCAACTCGAGGGGCTTCTGCAGCACCGGGGTGGCAAACACGTTGTCCACGACAACCGTTGCGCCAGCGGCATGCGCGAGCGCCGAAACCGACGAGATGTCCACAATGCCCTGCATCGGGTTCGAGGGTGTTTCGAAGAACACAACCTTCGCTCCAGCCCCGAGTGCCTGCTCCCAAGCTTCGAGATCGTCCCCGTCGACGAACGTCGTTTCGATCCCCCATCGGGGAAGCAGCTCGTCGAGGATCACGAAGCAAGAACCGAAGAGGCCCTTCGACGCCACAACCGAATCACCGGTCTCGAGCAGAGCGATCAATGACGTGAAGACTGCCGACATGCCAGACGCTGTGGCGTAGCACGCCTCGGCACCCTCAATGATCCGCAGACGTTCCTGAAACATGCCGATCGTTGGGTTCCCGTACCGCGAGTAGATGTATCGCTCCTGCTCCCCGGCAAAGGCTGCCTCAGCCTCCTCAGCCGAGCCGTACACAAACCCGGAGGTGAGGATCAGCGCCTCGGAGGTTTCGTCCCATCCAGATCGATCGAGGCCGCCCCGAACCAGATCGGTTGCGTTGTACCCATCGGTCATGATTGCCTCCAGGGAAGATGTGATGCCTTCCAACCAGAAGTCTCGCCGCGGTGCCCGTCACGGTCGAGGTGACCTTCGAAACCATCAGCCACGTTGTAGGCAGAAGCGAAGCCAGCAGCCGTTGCAGCGACAGCTGCAAACCGCGATCGAGCCCCTGAGCGGCACAAGAAGTAGACCGACTGATCCGGCTCGACGCCGTGCGCTGCGAGTTCCTCGAGGAACTGGGGGTTCTGCTGACCTGTGGGAAACACCTGCCACTCGACCGCGATCAGCTGTTTGCCCGTGGACGACAGATCGGGATAGCCCACATAGGCAAGCTCTGCGCGTGTTCGGACATCAACGATCACGGCCTTCGGATCGCTCGACACCGCCTCGAACGCATCCGTAGGGCTCACATCGCCTGCGTACGTCACGACGCCTCCAGTTTCACGACAGCTTGGGCGGTGATCACCTGGTTGTCGCTCACGGTGATCGAAGGGGATCCGTACAGCCGATAGCCGTCATCGAGCGCAGCGGAGACACGCTCACAGAACGCACGATCATCGGTGCCTGTCAGCAGCCGATACGAGAGTTCATCGGTGGTGGTCTCGGCCATGTCTGTCCTCCTGGTGGGTAGGGACAGGCATGTCGCTCATCGATCAGGCGTTGGCACCTTGCTCATTGCAGGTTGCCGCAGCTTCAACGGGCCTGTCCCTCTGCTGCTCTTGATGAGAAGTGCGAGCATACACCACAATCGGAGCACCCGATACCGCCTTTCTTCAAGCATCGTATGCTGGCGCTCGTGAGCGAGATCGACGACACACGCGACCCCGATCGAACCGACAACACGGGCGAACTCGAGCCCGTTCAACCCCCCGAATCGTTCGACGGACCATTTGAGACCGAGCCAGAACGGCGCATCACCGGGCTGCCGTGGGTGGTCGTCCAGGCCCTGATAGCCCTGCTCGTCCTCTTCCTGCTCGCGTTTGACCCGTACGCGTTCACCGCGGTCGAGGAGATCATCGGGTTTGGGCTCATCGCCTTCGGACTCTTCGAACTCGTCCATGTGGTGCGCAAACGACAGGGGGCGGGGGCATTCGTCCAGCCTCTCGCAGCCATCGTCGGCGGCATTGTGCTGTGGGTGTGGCCAGGCCAGACGCTGATCGTCGCCGGGTACTTCCTCGCCGGGGTCATTGCTGTCCGCGGCGTTCTGGACGTGTGGGCAGGCATTCGCAAGTGGCACGAACCGGGCGCAAACACATGGGTCTTCGTCCGAGGTCTGATCGCTCTCAGCCTCAGCGTCCTCATGTTCCTCTTCCCAGCGCAGTCCGTCGCGTTCATCGTGGTCGGTGGAGCGGCACTCGTGCTCTTGCGAGGCATCGTCGCTGTGTGGTTTGCCGTCACCAATCACCAAGCCATGAGCACCATCGACCCTGCAAACACCTATGCGGTCGTCACGTACTGGCTGTCGAGGCGCGAGATGGATGCCGTTGCGGCTGACGAGGTCGAAAACCGCGTCTTCCTCACCCACGGCAACACACGAGAGCGACTGTGGCGTTTCGCCATATTGATGGTGCTGGCAACAGCGATCGCTACGTTCGGCATCGCCACGGATTCAACTGCAGTCGTGATCGGCGCGATGCTCGTCGCTCCCCTCATGACCCCGATCCTCGGAACGTCTGCGGGACTCATCAACGGCAAGACCCGCTCCACGCTGTGGTCGGCGACGATCACAATGCTCGGAGCCCTTGGGGCGATTGTCGTTGCATGGGCGCTGTCAGCGCTGATACCCGACATCGAGGCAGTGGTCCAGAACGGACAGGTCACCTCCCGAACGGCGCCGTCACTCCTCGATCTGGCCTTCGCCCTGGCTGCTGGAGCGGCAGGCGCGTACGGTGTGTCGAGGGCCGAGTCGACCGATGCCCTGCCGGGTGTCGCTGTGGCGATCGCCCTGGTCCCCCCGCTGGCCGTCGTCGGCCTCACCCTGCATGCCGAGGACTTCGGCCAGGCCGGAGGTGCCCTGTTGCTGTTCCTCACCAACCTGTTCTCCATCGTCCTGATGGCGGGTCTTGTCTTCGTTCTCGTCGGCTACGGATCGTGGAGCAGGTTGTACAACCGAAGGAACCGCATCCGTGTGTCCTTCGCACTGGTGATGTTCGCGGTGATCCTGATCACGATCCCGCTCGCGCTCACCGCCAGGGATGTTCTCTTTCAGGAGGCCTTTCTCCGGGATGCGTCGGGTGCGGTGTCCGACTGGCTCGGGGAGGAATCGGAAACTCGCATCTCGAGCATCGATGTCGACGGAGATCGTGTCTACGTCAACCTGATCGGACCAGACGAGCCTCCACCGGCATCGAAGCTTTCCGACGAACTCAGCTCCGAGACCGGCCGAACCGTCATAGCGGTCGTGCGGTGGGTTGAGGAACAAGAGGACATCGGCCTCACCGGAGGTACCACGGCTCCGTAGGAGCAGCCTGGCCGGTTACTTCCTCGTCGCTTTCGGCGGCAGGGTCCCAATCCACTCGAGCGACGCATCAAACCAGGTGCCAAGTTCTTCTGGATCTCGCAGGAGGTCATCGGGTATCGAGACCTAGCCCCGCATGACGCTCCCGTATTGGATCACGGGACCGCTCTCGAACGTGCCGAGGAACCCATTGGCCAGTTCATCCGACAGACGCAGGGCCATCGCCCCGTCCTTGTCGAGGAAGCTGTACATGTGTCCGTTGTGCGACGTGCACGGGTTCTTCGCCCCTTTCACTTCCTCACCCGCCTGCTGGACCACGCTTGTGTAGGCCGCCAGGAGGTCGGCAGGTCCCTGATAGCTCGATCCTCCGGGCACGTGGGCTCCATCCCTCGTCAATGGGCCGAACCTACCACCTGGTCCGGTTGGGTCTCCAGCGGCGAAGATCCCTGATCTACTCTTCGGCGGACGCCGAAGTCATTCGATGAATATCGAATCAATTCGACAAACACCTTGACATCTTCGTTGCTATTCGATATTCTTCGAATACCACAACAGGAATAGAACTGTTCGAGACACGGAGCACACCATGAAGGTCGCTGATTACACAACCCCGCACCGCACGTCGCTCAACATCCGCGTCTCGTACAACTCCGCAATCGATCTCTTGGCAGCCTTGTGGATTCTCGGTGATCGAAGGACCAGCGGATGCGCCCTCGAGGACCTATCGATCGGTGACGACTGGTTCGTCGATTTCGAGGCCTCGTTGTCGGAACCCACCCTGCAATTGCTCGACGAGATCGGCAGTGGCGATACATGGATCGCCCTGATGCCCTTGCTCCCCGAAACAACATCGGGCGGGTCGGTCGAAGACTTCATTGCCCTGCTCGCGGAAATGGATCCAGCCGATCTTCGCTATCGGTTGATCCAGGTGCATGACAAGTTCGCACCCGAACATCGTGAGCTGATCGCCGACGCCTCCGAGGGGGACGTCGAGGCCTTGGAATCGCTTCTCGCAGTTCCCGTGCTGTCAGGACCCGAATTGAAGCAGTGGGCAGACACGCTCCGCTTCCTACTGACGATGGAACCGACCGAAACGAAGGATCTCCTCGTGGATGTGCTGACCCGAGCACACTCCGAGGCGTTCGTGAAACATGAGGGCTCCTTCCGCTCCTACCTCGAGGCTGACTACCGATCCAAGAGAGCCATGTCGAGACGAGTTTCTGCAGAACGGCTTCTCGAGGTCGCGACCTCCGGCATCAACTTCACCGACGACCGAGCGTACAAGCCGTTCGTGCTGATGCCAACCATGGTCGCCAGGCCGTGGGTCGTCTTCGCATCCGGCCCTGACTTCTTCGTGCTCGGATATCCCGTTTCCGACGAGATCCTCGAGGCCGACGGCGACGCTCCCCCACAATGGCTGGTGAAGCTTCACAAGGCACTCGGGGACGAGCGCAGACTGCGGGTGTTGCGGACGCTTGCGGAGGGCGACGCCTCGCTTGCGGAACTCGCCGACACGGTGGACATCGCCAAGTCGACGCTCCACCACCACCTCATGCTGCTGCGCTCCGCAGGGCTCATCCGGGTCCACGTCGGAGAGGACAAGCGTTACTCACTGCGGGAAGAGACGCTCGGGGACGCTGCATCGACGCTTGACCACTACATCCATGCCACGCCAGAGGAAAGGGGAGGCGAATGACTCCACACGCCCATCACAACAACGACCTCTACCTGTCCGCCTACACAGCGGAATTGACCAGAGATCTCACTGAAGCCCACACCGCACCCAGGGCTGGCCGCAATGGCATCCGGTTCTCGATCGCACAATCGTTCGTGCGATTCGGAGCCTGGCTGCTTCCCGAGACGCCCGAACTCGTCGATGGACGGATCCTCGTTCTCGACATTGGCGTTGCGGAACGTGGGCATCAGCGAGCGGCATAGGCGTTTTCCAGAACGCCACAATCGAACGGATGAACCCTCGTCGAATCAGGCGAGGGTTCATCTGTAGATTGCCCTACAGGTCCCGCATCGCTCCTAGGCTGAGCGCTGTTACGAGGCATGCCCAGTTCTGGTGCACTTGACCGCCCACTCACCACTCCCACGCAAGGATCACAACGCCATGCACGCAGCAGCACGTATCGAGAACGGAACCAAGGTCTACGGCCAGGACGACATGGCCGTCGCCGCGCTGAACGGCGTGACAACACAGTTCGAAGCTGGCAAGTTCACGGCGATCATGGGTCCGTCGGGGTCCGGCAAGTCCACGCTTCTCCACTGCATTGCCGGACTCGACACACTCACGTCTGGCAACGCATACATCGATGATGTCGACCTCGGGTCGTTGAAGGACAAGGACCTCACCATTCTTCGCCGAGAGCAGGTCGGATTCGTGTTCCAGGCCTTCAACCTCGTCCCCACGCTCGACGCCGAGGAGAACATCCTCCTGCCGATGACGATCGCTGGTTCCAAGCCGGATCAGGACTGGTTCGAGGAAGTCGTCACCACAATCGGCCTCACGGATCGACTCGATCATCGGCCGAGCGAGCTGTCCGGCGGGCAGCAACAGCGCGTCGCTGCGGCCAGGGCGCTCGTGTCCAAACCAAAGATCATCTTTGCCGATGAGCCGAGTGGGAATCTCGACTCCAAGTCCGGCAACGAGTTGCTCGGATTCATGAAGAGCGCTGTCGATGATTTCGGTCAGACCATCGTGATGGTCACCCACGACGCTATGGCTGCGAGCTACGCAGACCGGATCGTCTTTCTCGACGACGGCAAGACGGTCGACGAGATGATCGACCCAACGGCTGACGCTGTCCTGGACCGCCTCAAGGTGCTCGGGGGCTGAGCTCATGCTGAAAGCGGCTATCAAGAGCCTCCTCCACCACAAGACGAGACTCGCCCTCACGGGCCTTTCGATTGTGCTCGGCGTTGCGTTCATCTCCGGCACCTTCATCTATACCGACACGACCAGCGCCGCATTCGACGGCATCTTCGACGATGCCTTCGAGGGCGTCGACGTTGTCGTATCGAGTGACAGCCCGTTCTCGTTCGGGCAAGGCGTCTACTTCGACGAGAGCCTCGTTGACGACGTCGCTGCGGTCGACGGCGTCGAACTCGCTACGGCAACCCTGCAGGGAATGGGTGTGTCGATCATCGGCAAGGATGGCGAGGTCGTTGGTGCGTCAGGTCCACCCAAGTTCGCCGCGTTCATTTCGGACGATCCGGCTTCGTGGGGTGTGGTCACATTCAGGGAGGGTGGGCCCCCCATGGGTCCGGACCAAGCAGCGATGGATGTGACATCCGCCGAACTCGGTGACTACGCGATCGGCGACACGATCGCCGTTGTGTCGTCAGGTGCCGGCCGCATGGAGTTCACCCTCGTCGGCACCACAGGGTTCGGGGAACTTGACAACCTCGGCGGTGCAACCTTCGCCCTGTTCGATCTCCCAACCACCCAGATGGTCGTCGATCAGGAGGGAAAGGTCGACGGTGTGCAGGTGCAGGCGACATCAGGCACAGACATCGACACGTTGGTCGCTGACATCCAAGCAGTGCTTCCAGAGGGCGCGATCGCCCAGTCAGCACAGTCTGTGGCAGAGGATCAGGCCGCCGAGATCCAACAGGGCCTCGGCTTCTTCAACACATTCCTCCTCGTGTTCGCCTTCGTTGCGCTCTTTGTCGGCACCTTCATCATCTACAACACGT
>CAJQOW010000215.1 GCA_905480055.1 uncultured Acidimicrobiia bacterium | reverse complement strand
CGCCGGCCAACCGGTTGTTATGGAATACTCCGGCGGTACGTTCGACAAAGGCGCCGGCAACCTGTGCGCCAGCTGCCACCAGATCCGCAATGAACAACCAGTGGCAGCCGGCGGCATGATTGAGCTGACCAGTACCAGGTTCGGGACACACTACGGTGCCGAGGCGCCGATGCTCCTCGGCGAGGGTGGGATCGGGGTGACCGGCAGCCCCAGCGTTCATTATCAGACCATCGATGACTCTTGCGTGACCTGTCATATGGGAGAAGCCAGCAACCACACCTACGAGCCTACAGTGGCCAATTGCCAGGCGTGCCACGCCGATCTCGACACGTTCGATCGTAATGGCGTTCAGACCGAGATCCAGGCTCTACTCGACGAGGTGAAAACTCTGCTCATCAGCAATGGGATCATGACGGCCGATTATGAGGAGAACGGGGAAATCCAGCACGACCGTTCGGTAGAAGGCGTCTACCCCGAGGAAGTTGTCTGGGCAATGTGGAACTACAGTTTCGTGCTCAATGACCAGAGCAAAGGCGTCCACAACCCACCGTACGCCAAGGCACTGCTCGAAAACGCCAAGGAGGCGCTAACCGGCGGTTAGACGCTCAACGCCACAAGCAGCAGCAAGTGGAACCTCCCGTGCATGCGCCGGGAGGTTCCTTTTGGTGCGTGCCGTGGCGATGGCTACTGAGTCCCGGCAGCGTGGCACTTCCCCGCCTGGCGCCTAATGTCCGATGGGAAGTCAACAACGGCCTTGGTAGCAGTCACCCGCATAACGACCCTTCATGTCTCGTGGGTCCCGGTGTGGTTACAAGACGATTTATGTGCAGGGCCGTGGCGAGTTACGCAAAGAACTAGCGGCGTGTTTACGCACTGGTCGCTCCCAACGCAAACCCTGGGGCCGGATCGAACGGCGGGGAAGAATGACCGATATGGTGATGATTTCTGATCGCCCTGACGAGGTCCAAGACCGTGGGGTGCCGGGCCATTGGGAAGGGGACCTGATCATTGGCAAGGACCACCAATCGGCGATCGGGACCCTGGTGGAACGCACCACCCGTTATGTGATGCTGTTACACCTGCCCGACGGTTACCAAGCTCACCAGGTGCGTGACGCGATGACCGCCACGATTGGGGCGTTGCCTGATCATCTGTGGAAATCGATTACCTGGGACCAGGGCAAAGAAATGGCCCAACACGCCCAGTTCAGTATCGATACTGGCATCGGCGTCTTCTTTTGTGATCCGCATTCGCCGTGGCAGCGCGGCTCTAACGAGAACACCAATGGACTACTCCGACAATGGTTTCCTAAGGGTACCGACCTGTCAATCCACGGACCCGACACCCTCCGTCAGGTCGCTCAACTCCTCAACGACCGACCCCGCCAAACCCTAGGATGGCTCAAACCGGCCGAAGTCCTCGCAGACCTTATCGGCCACACCGTTGCAACCACCGATTGAGACCACCGTGACTGGATGCACACTCGTCGGCGCATTGGCGTTCTTGACAGAATCGGGTTCGTCATCAAGTGTTCCGTGAATGGCCACGCCGACTAGCCCGCCGAAACTTGACGCCAACTACTTCAAACTCTTCACAGCCAGCGGACCGTCGCTGGCGGATGGTCGGCGCCAACATCTTCCGCACCAATCTTGACCGTCTTCGTGGCAGTCGCTGTCATACCCGGCAGGGATTCTTGCCAGGGCCAGGCGCATACGGTTGAGTTCGGGAATGTCCGGATTGGAGTTGATGACTTTGATCGTTCGGTCGTTGCTGACTTTGGCGAGGTCGACCGGGGCGGGGGGAGTTCGCGAAGTTGGATCTCGCTCGCCTAAAGCGCCACTGGCCGCCCGGATGATGCCGGCGAAAGCCGTCAGGAGTATGAGCTCCGCCACCATTCCACGCCCCCGACGAGAACCTGTTCCTGTCCTGGGCGATCAGGTCGTCCGGGCTCATCTCTCATCCTCATCAAACCGGCCGTAGAGCTCCAACCTGGCTCACACCGAATATCCGATGCCATCCATTGGTATCACCGAGGCCAGCCGGAATCGCCGTACGTCGCTGGGACGGTTGGCTCATCAAGCCGTGAGATCAAGGACTGGCGTTGGACTCTTCAGGAGGCGTGTACTGCTCATCATGACGAATTATGATCTGTGTAGCCCGGAAACGGTCGCCGTCCCAGTAGCCCTCAAGAAGGACCGGTACGTCGTCGTCGAACAATTGGGGCGGGGTGCGATCGGTTACCACGGTAATGACCGTCCCGCCGTCCCCCACGGAAAAGGTCGTTTCCGTTCCAGACTCGACCGAATCTGGTAGGACGTTTCCGCCGAGGCGGAAGACCCGTCCGTCTTCAAAGTCGGCTCGCTGGGCGACCGCCTCGTCGGGAAACAGGTAGAACACTGTGTTTGCCGTGAGGCCACCACTAAGCAGAAAGGCGACGATGATGCCGATGATCCCTATGGCAGGAATGACGAACAGTTTGTTTCTCATGATCCAGACTTTCTTTGTCGACGGTCCCTGAGGATGAGCGAGCCGACGTAGCCGATCACCGTTACGTAGGTGAGAAGAAATGAGGCAAGAACCGATGGATCCGTCATGATCGGGGCTGCAACTTCGGTGGGATGACCGCTGACCCGGCATTCGGGGTCGCCGCGGTCTCGGCGAGTCGGGCCTCTTCGATTCGAAGTTGGTCCGCCCGCCAGACAAGCAAGCCGGCAAAGAGAATCGTGAACGCGCCCAGGTTGACGAGCATCGCCAGGAGGGTCTCCGTTGGCATGCTGGCACCATCTGGTCGAACCGACTGGGTCTGGTGCAAGGTTCTCCAGATGTTTACCGAAAAGTAGACCAGAGGGATTTGCAGTGCCCCGACGGCACCAAGGACCGCCGATCGCCGGGCCCGTTGAACCGGATCTGTGGCCGCCCTGCGCAGGGCCAGATATCCGAGGTAGACGAAGAACATGATGGCGGTGAGGGTCAGCCGTGCGTCCCAGGTCCACCACACGCCCCAGGTTGGCTTCGCCCAGATCATGCCCAGCCCGAGAGCAAGGCCGGTGAACACCACGCCGATCTCGGCAGAGGAGACGGCCCTGCGATCCCACGCCAGGTCTTTCTTCCACAGGTACATGGCGGAGGCGAACATCGTGACGAAAAAGGCGAGGTAGGCAAGCCACGCTGACGGCACGTGGACATACAGGATGCGTGACAGCTGACCCTGCACGGCATCGGGACCAACGGTCATGGAGGCGACGAAGGTGACGAGGCCAGCGATCGCCATCACAATCCAGGGCCACGTGGACGACGGGGCCTGAGTCGTTTGTTGGGCGTTCATCAGGTCTCCTGAAGCGGTCGGGCTGAAAGCACTCCAGCAATCGCCAACACAATGACGGTGACGATCATCATCAGCACCCACGCAAGGCTACTCCGGCCAAGCTCTAAGGCTTCCAGCGCCTGCGTTGCACCGATCAGGAGCGGGATCGCCAGAGGAGCCACCAGAAGCGGTACGAGTGCAGCCGAATTTCGTCCCGTGGCCACGATCCCTGCTGCCAGTGTGCCGAGCAGGGCGAGTCCGGCCGCGACGAGTACGAAGACCACGGGAAGGAGCCACCACCCTTGCGGCCTGACGTCGTAGAGCACGACCGTGACGACGCCCAGAACGGCTTGAAACGCCAGGAGGTATGCGAAACTCGCTGCCGCCCTGCCAACGAACACCGCCGCAGGGTCGAGACCGGTGAGCGCAAGTTGGTCCCGCTGGGCCTCAGTCTCCGCAGTGGTTTGACGAATGGAGATCAGGACGCCGAAGAGCATCACGATCGCCCAGAACAACCCTGGTCCGATGCGCTGGAGCATCGGTGCATCCGTTCCGATAGCCAACGGAACCAAGAGGAGGGCGATGGCTCCGAAGGGCAACGTGACCCACAGCACTTCGCCCGATCGGCGCTCCCTCGTGATGTCTCGGGACGCAATGACCCGGACCTGTCGCTGGAAGCTGATCACGAGATGGTCCCATCACTCAGCGTTCCGCCATCGATGTCGAGCGTGCGATCGGACAGATTGGCGACACGTTCTCGGTCATGGCTGACCAGGACCGCAGCCCCGCCACGGCCAACGGTTTGCGCCACGATCGCATCGACGAGGTCGACCGCATCCGGGTCGAGGGCGGAGTGTGGCTCATCGAGCAACAGGAGGTCCGGCGATCCGAGGAGCACCCTCGCGAACTCAGCCCTGCGCTGCATTCCGTGGCTGCATCGCTCTGCCAATCGCGTCGAGGCGCCGGCGAGCCCAACAACTGCCAAAGCTTCCATGGCCTCGTCGTGACCGGCTCCCCTGGTGTCGGCGGTGAAGGCGAGGTTCTCGGCAAGGGTGAGCTCGGGATACAGACCGGGGACGTGGCCGACATACCCAATCCGGGGCCGGACCTCGTATCTGGCTTCGGTGGTCAGATCAGCGCCGAGCACTGACCCTTCGCCGGATGCCAACGGCTGGAGTGTGGCGAGGAGCCGCAGGAGCGTGGTCTTGCCTGCGCCGTTCGCCCCGAACACACCGACGGTCTCGCCCGGTGGCACAACCAGCGTCACATCCCTGAGAATCTGCACGGCTCCCGCACGCACAGAAACGCCTGCCAGCTCGATGAGTGTGTCGGAACCTGTCACGGCCGCGAGTGTACGAGGACCGCCACTCCACGCTTGCTCGCGCCAGCTCCAGCACGGAATAGCTCGGCCCTCCGATAGGTTGGAACTATCACGCAAACCAACATGGAGATAGTTCATTCATGCCAACGATTGAAATGACCCAGGACACCATCCACGAAACGATCGAGAGCAACGACATTGTTCTCATCGACTTCTGGGCCGAATGGTGCGGACCGTGCAAGACGTTCGGACCTACGTTCGAGAAGGTCTCCGACCGCTATGCGGACGACGACATGTCGATCGCATTTGCCAAGGTCGACACCGAGGTACAGCAGGAACTCGCTGCAGGATTTGGCATTCGCTCGATCCCAACGTTGGTCGCATTTCGCGACCAGATCGGCGTGTTCAGCCAGCCGGGTGCGCTTCCAGAAGAAGCTCTTGATGACCTCATCGGCCAGATCAAGGGTCTCGACATGGACGCCATCCGCGAGGAAATCGCCAGCGAAGTCGAGACCGCCGAGGCGGCCGAAGAGACTGCCGTCGACGAGTCGTAGACCCAGGCGACCTCATCGCGTGAACCCCGCCCAACCGGCGGGGTTCACTCGCGTCTACGGTTTCTTGCCTTGGATGAACGGTGCGAGGAGCCGCTGGGCTTGGTCGAGGTCTGAACGATCGACCACCACAGAAACCTGGTAGGCACCCAGCATCCCGGGATCCGTGACAACCGTTGCGGGAACGTCGCCTTCCGCAAGGATGCCCCACGCCTCGTCTGCATCGGCTCGATTGTCGAACACTGCCGCAGCAGCCTGATCTCCGAGCATCGACATCAGCCGTCCGCCCCTCCCGTGAACCGCCACGATCCGAGCCTCATCGACGGAGCGTGGATGAGCGTTGGCCCGAACTCCGAGTCGGCGAAACGGTCGTCGTTCCCAATGCCGAGGACGTTGCCCTCGCCGAGAGCGTCAAGGAATGATTGGGTGAACCGAAGATTGGAGATCGGGTCGGTGATCCGGCCGTTCTCGATCATGAAGGTGCCGTTGCGTGTGAGGCCGGTCACAACCAGCGTTTTCGGATCGAGGATCCGGCAATAGTTGAACGTGGACACGTAGATACCGCGGTCAACGCCACCGACGAGCTCGTCAGGCGTGGACGAGCCCGAACCGACGAACATGTTGATACCCAAGGGTCCATAGACCTCGGCACCCGGAGCAGCATGGCCGGTGGATGCGACGCCAGCCTTCGCGGCGGTTCGCCGCGTGTGGACCAGGTTCGCCGTCACGCCACTGCGCACCAAGTCGAGCCGAGGCTTCGGCGTCCCCTCGGCATCGAACCCCAGATAGAGAGACCGCGGATCGGTCGGGTCGTCCCAGATCTCCACCGAACGATCGAATTGCTGTTCGCCCAGCTTGGCGAACGACATGTCCTCATCTGCCACTTTTGCGTTGAATCCGTAGAAGTCCAGGAACACGGCAATCGTGGCAACGCACTCGGGAGAGAGCACAACCTCGTATTCACCGGGCTTGGCATCGAACGGATCAATCGAACGACGAGCACGATCCGCAGCGCCGCGTCCAACAGTGGCAGCATCGATCGAGCCAAGGGCCGAGCCCGCAGCATGGCCCGCGCCAGCCGAACCCTCGGTCTGGTGGATGCCGTCGAGCACGGCCGTGGTGTAGCGGCCGCTGGCAGATCGCCCTGCCGTGTTGCCGAACGCCATCGACCGGGCCTCGGTCTGGCAGTAGCCGGCAGCGGACAGTCCCTCGCCCGCGTCGACGAACGCCTTGACCGCTTCGGCTCGAATGACGGGGATTGCGGCAGCCGTGGATTCGTCCCAGTTGTCGACGGCAAGCTGATCGACGGGTTCACCGACCCCGGGCCAGTCAACGTCGACGGGCTGTTGGGCCGCAACGTCCAGCGTGTCGTCCACGAACACCTCGAGCGCATCGGGGGTCGTCACGGTCGAGGTCGAGCTTGCGACCTGGCCGTCCCTGGCAACACGCAACGTCACTGATGCGATGTGCTCCGTCACGTTCTGATGAATGTAGGAGTTGGCGAAACGGGTGAGCGAGAGCGTGCCGACATCAGCCAACACCTCGGCATCTGCCCGATTCCCAACGATGTCGAGGACGGACTGTACGAGGTCGACTTCGCGGGTCATCCCTTCACCCCAACTCTCACATTCGCAAACCGGCCCGGCGATGCACTGTGGCCCGTGTGCGCCACCTGCCCGGGTTGACCCTTGCCACAGTTCGGCGTGCCCCAGTGCACCCACTCCGACTCTCCAGCCAGCCTGTCGAGCGTTCCCCAGAACTGGGGCGTGATACCCGTATAGGTGGGGTTCTTGAGCATGCGACCAAGCTGCCCGTTCTTGACCTCCCATGCGATCTCGCAGCCGAATTGGAAGTTCAGGCGCTTGTCGTCGATCGACCACGACCTGTTGGTTGCCATGTACACACCGTCATCGGTGTCGGCGATGATGTCGTCGAGTGACCCCTCGCCGGGGAGAAGCCCAACGTTGGTCATCCGAACCATCGGCAAGCGATTGAATCCGTCGCCGCGAACCATGCCTCCGGGCGGAAGGCCAGCCATGGCAGCTGAGTCACGGCCGGACAGCACGCCAACCCAGATGCCGTCCCTCACGATGTCCACGCATTGGGCCGGAGTGCCTTCATCATCGAACCCGAACGTTCCCAGAGCACCGGGGAGCGTGGCGTCGGCAGTGATGTTCATGAGGTCGGATCCGTAGCGGTGGGTGCCGAGCTTGTCGAGCTCGAGATGGCTTGTGCCCGCAAATGCCGCCTCCCATCCGAGGATCCGGTCGAGTTCGATCGCGTGGCCAACGGACTCGTGGATCTGGAGCGCAAGCTGTGACCCTTCCAGGATCAGCGCGGTCTCGCGATCCTCCATCTCATCGGCGCTCAGGAGGGCGACTGCCTCCTCCGCGATCCTTTGGGCATTGTCCGCATAGTTCCACTTGCGGACGGTCTCGTACCCGCCAGTTTCGAACTGGCCAAAGGACTGGGGGTATGACCGGCGTTGGGTCTCGGCCTCGCCGATGGCCGTGGCGTCATATCCGCCCCCGCTTTCGATGATGTGCTGGTGGATCCGATGACCCTGGGAGGAGACAAACCACGTGTCCGTTGCCCAGAACGCAAGATTGCCGGTGGCTATGGCAATTCCCTGGACGGACTGGGCTGTGGCCGTGATGTCGACCAGGAGATCAACCTTCTCCGACAGCGACACTCTGAACGGATCTTCGGCGACGGGCGTCGCCCATGTCGTGTCGCTCACGACAACATCCGCGAACTCCATTGGCGGACCCGATACAAGCCCTGATGCGACGGCAACCGCCGCAGCTGCTTCACCTGCGGCACGGATCGAGGCAGCGTCGAGATCCGGGGTCGACGCAAACCCCCAAGAAGATCCGATCAGCGCTCGAACACCGACTCCTGCGTGTTCGGACCGATCGAATTGGGAGAGGTTCTGGTTCTGGACATTGATCGACTCAGACTTGGAGAACACCACTCTCGCGTCCGCATATTCTGCACCAGCATCGATGGCACCCTGGACCGCAAGTCCCGCTTCGTCGAACACGATCATCCCTTCGTCTGCAACCCGTAGGTTACGTCCTGACGGCGTCGCTCGAATCAGCCAAACCGAGCAGCGATCAGCCTCGCTCGACGGCGATGGCGGCCGCAGCCTCTGGCGAAAGCTGAACGGATCCTGTGGGGCCCTGGATCACGACCGAGCCATCCGCAGCTGCGGCAACGATCGCCACACCGGTTCCCGCATCGATCGCCTGGCTTGCCAGGAACCCGTCGAACGGCGCTTGCGCACCGATCACGACAACCGCGTCACCCACGTTCACGTCCGAAAGCGCTGTCGTCTGGCGATCGGCATGACCCCCACCCGATGGGATGGCCTTGCCCTGGGGGCCGATGCTGGGCGCTCCGAGGAACTCGGAGAGCCTGTTTGCAACTTCCTCAGGGGTGACGTGCTCCATCTCGCAGGCAACCTCATCGGCCCGCTTTGCTGTCAGTCCGAGGTGCTCTACGAGGAACACACCCCAGAGTCTCCGGCTTCGCAGCACCACGTTGGCGAGACGCTCGCCCTCGTCGGTGAGGTCCACCCCTCGGTAGGGTAAGTACGAAACGAGTGACTCCGCTTCGAGCTTCTTGATCATCTGGTTTGCCGACACCGACGAGACACCGAGTTGCTGGGCGATCGTCGAGACCGGGATGGGCGGCTCGCCGCCGTCCTCAATGGCGCGAGCAACCGTTATGAGGTACATCTCCTCGGATTCGGTCGTGTTTCGTCCGTCGTCTGTCATCACACGCCAGCCTAGAACCGCACGTGCGTGTCACCCTCGGGTCGGTACGGGGATTGGCTCACCCTCGACGACCTCACTCGGCATGACGACGCGGACTTCCACCACGATCGCCTGGGCCTGGTTGCCGCCTCCGAGGGGTTCCCCCGAGCGGGTCAACTGCTCACTCCCGGTGAATCCGTAGAGCGGTGGAAGCGGCACGACACCCGATCCCTGGGTCAGATTCTGCAGGTGCGGTGACGTGAGCACGGTCTCGTCGACGATGTCCGTGCCCGGATCGTCTGTGCCAATGAATCGGACGACGGTCTCGACCTTCGCCGGTCCGCCACGGGAGCTCCAGGTCACATGACCCCACCCGTCGCCGATGACCAAGGCTTCGATGGCCACGTAGCGGCCGTCGCCAAGAACGATCTCGTAGCCGTTCACCGAGGCAGGCACCTCCGCGTCGAGGTCGATGGTCTCTGTCGCCTCATCCTCGGCAACCGCAAACGACGGGATAAGTGAGGGGCCTCGCAGGGCGGCAATCGGCGCAAACTCGACGGTGACCGCACCCAGCGAACCGCGACTCTGGTACTGGGCAGCCATGGGTCTGGGTCCGTCGTCGAGGACGAGTTCCCAATAGGCCGCGTCCAAGGGGGGTACTTCGGCAGGCTCCTCGGCTCCCGGCACCGCTGATGACACTGCCAGAACAGTGGCGCGTGGCGAGACGTCCACTGCCTCGACCTTTGCTCCGACCTCGTCGGTGACAGCCGTGAAGCCGTCGGGAAGCGCGGTCGATTGAACCGCGTCGGGAGCGACCGTCGTAGACGTCACCGTGTCAGGACTCGAATCTTCAACCGCTTCGTCTGGCGACGACACAACCGAATAGATCACGAAAGCGCTGACAAGGAACGCGCCAAGGGCCGCAGCGATGACCGCTGGCTTCCATGAGATGTCAGCCCCACCGTCGGAGCTTGGCGCATCGAGAGCGGCATCAGGCTCAAGGTCGTAGGGCGATCTGAGCAGGTCGCTGTAATCGGGGCGTTGCTCGTCCTGTGTCACAGCAGGCCCTCCAGGGAGACCACGAAGTCGCCCTCGATCGGAACGAGAACGGAACCGGTGGCCAACAGCGGGATGTCCGACGGCAGTGTCCCACCGACCCAGGTCAGATTGACGCGCGGTCGCCCCTCTGCCTCGAAGAACGCCGAGCGCCACCCGGGGCCATCGCCGGAGACGAAGAAGCCTGCTCGTTCGGGGTCATCGATGTTGATCTCAACCTGGACGATCGAGGACGTCCCCTGTTCGGAGACGTTGAGGAGCTCGACGGTGACACCTGGCACAATTTCGACCGTGGGTTCATCCTGGGACACCACGAATGGCACCGTGACCGGGAACGGCGCCAGGGCTTCTGTGATGCGCACGCTGGTGATCTCGGAAATGGAGAAGCCTTCGTCAACGTCGAATCTGGCAACCCGTGTTGTCGCATTGGCCGGACCGCCCACGAACTCGTCGTTTGGCGTCGCGACCACCCAGGACTTCGGATAGATGTGATCGATGTCGGCCAAGTCGATGGTCGTGATGACACCAAATCCTCCGACGAACTCGATCGGGGGGATACCGCCGTAGGGGGCCAGGGTCACGAGGTCATATCCGATGCCAAGATCAGAGCCGGAGGCCTCGATAGACGACGGCACAAGGGCTACCGACGCGATGATGGTCTCGTCCGGGTCAACCTGGAATGTCTCGGCCTCCCGTACCGGCACCGTGGAAGTGCTCTGGGGTGGGAGCGAGGTTGCTTCGTCGGTGGTGTTCACCTCTCGAATGACACGCACTCCGATGCTTCCTGCAGCGAGCGCGCCAATGGCGAACGCAACGACGACGAGCAGTACCCCTCGGATGTTCACGGTGCCTCCGGCAGCCAGGATGTGCGCTGACCGCAACAAATGCTATTACGAGCGCCGGGCTGTCTGGCAGTATGCGCCTAGGCTCACGCCGTTGCCAGACAGAACGGGTCCCCCAACATGACCACGACACCATGACACTGTCCCACGTACCCAACGCAGCCAGGTCCGACGACGAGAGCGTCGGCGATTCCCCTGAACATCCCCTCGTGGGAACATGGAAGCTCGTCGACTGGACGGTCGCCATGGAGGGCGGCCGGACGGTGCGCCCATTTCGTGGAAGAGCCACGGGTGTGATCACCTACACGGACGAGGGTCGCATGGTCGCCACATTGATGAAGATGGATCGCCCGACCATTGGGACGAGGAGCTTCAACGAGGCGACAGCGATGGAGCGAGCATCCGCTGCGGCGGGGTATCTGTCGTACGCAGGCTCGTACGACATCATCGGCGATGAAGTTCACCACCACGTCGATGTCTCACTGTTTCCCGACTGGGTCGGCGGAACACAGGTCAGGCACATTGCCTGGATCACCAATGAGGACGGAACCGTCGATCTCGAACTGTCGGATCTGGGCGTCGGCGGGGACAGGACCGCAACGATTCACCTGCGATGGCACCGGATCACCGAGGACAGGAGCACCGGATGACCACCTTGGACCAGTGGCGCACAGCAGCGGCAGATGTTGACCCGCGCACCGACCTCCTCATCGATGGAACGTGGACCGAGGCCGCGTCTGGCCGTCGGTTTGCAACGGTCAATCCGGCGACAGGCTCACCCATTGCAGACATCGCGGAAGCAGACGCTGCTGACATCGATACGGCGGTGGCTTCGGCAAGGGCAGCTGCCGACGACGGCAGATGGTCCTCGCTTTCGCCTCGCGACCGGGGCCAGGCGCTGCTCAGGCTCGCAAGGCTGATCGAGGAGCACGGTGAGGAGCTCCAGCTGCTGGAAACCCTCGACGTCGGCAAACCTGTTCGGTACTCGAGACGTGTGGACGTGCAGCAAGCGGTCTCGACATTTGCTTGGTACGGCGAGGCCGCAGACAAGCTCTACGACGACATCGCACCGACTGGACCAGACGCACTCGGCCTCATCACCCGCGAACCCGTGGGCGTGGTCGGTGCGGTCACACCGTGGAACTTCCCGCTTATGATTTCGGCGTGGAAGCTCGCCCCGGCGCTCATGGCTGGCAACACCGTGGTCCACAAGCCAGCGGAACAGTCTCCGCTGACGGCGTTGCGCATCGGCGAGCTCGCGCTCGAAGCAGGCATACCGCCGGGCGTGCTCAACGTGGTTCCCGGCTACGGCGAAACCGCCGGTGCGGCGCTCGGCAGACACGCAGACGTGGATGCGGTCGCCTTCACCGGATCCACCGAGGTCGGCAAGCTCTTCCTGCGCTATGCAGGCGAATCGAACATGAAGCGGGTCTCCGCCGAAACGGGAGGCAAGACGCCGAACATCATCTTCGCCGATGCACCAGACCTTGACTTCGCCGTGGGCGCGGTCGGATTCTCGATCTTCTGGAACACTGGCGAGATGTGCATCGCCGGCTCCCGTCTGATGGTGGAGCGCCCCATCTACGACGAGGTGGTCGAGCGGGTTGCTGCTGGGGCCTCGGGCTGGATGCCGGGCGATCCCCTCGATCCCGCGACCAAAGCAGGGCCCGTGGTGTCCGTCGAGCAGCTCGAAAGGGTCACGGGATACATCGATCGCGGACTCGAAGAGGGGGCCAGACTCGTTGCAGGTGGTGGGCGGACCCTCGAGGACACCGGCGGGTATTTCGTTGAGCCAACCGTGTTCGCAGACGTCCGGAACGACATGGCCATTGCGACCGATGAGATTTTCGGACCCGTGCTGTCGATCATCCCGTTTGACACCGACGAGGAAGCCCTGGCGACCGCAAATGACACCCGGTTCGGTCTGTCCGCCGCCGTGTGGACCCAGAACCTCGGAAGGGCACACACGGTGGCGGCCAAGCTGGAGGCAGGCACCGTGTGGATCAACAACTTCGACACGTCTGGCATCGTCGCTCCGTTTGGTGGCTACAAGGAGTCTGGCTTCGGAGGCAAGGACAAATCGCTGTACGCCCTCGACAAGTACACGAACCTGAAGACGACGTGGATCAACCTCGGTCGTGGCGGCATCTGAGCCGTTGTGGCGCAAACATGCGAGCATGGATGAACGGTCTGGTGATCAGGTGAGTCATGACTGAGTACGGAGAATCAGCAGAGGTCGCGGCCGAGCTCGCCCTCGAAGAAGCCGAAAGAGGTGAACCCTCGTGGTTTCGGGGCGTTGCCTTCACCACGCTGATCCTGTCAATCGCCGCGGCCACGGCCGCACTCATTGCCGGGATGACCGCACACGAGTCCCTGCTCAGCCGCACCGAGGAGATCGTCGACCTTACGAAGGCCGAATCTGAGCTCGTCATCGTGTCGATCCTGGTTTCGAAACATGACGTGCTCACCGCAGTTGGGCAGACACCCGATCCCGATGAAGTCGCACGGATCGAGGAGTTTGAAGCTGAAGCCGAGCGCCTCGAGGCCGAAGCCGAGGAGCTCGAGCAAGAGGCAACCGAGACGGGATCGATACATCTGATCGCCGCCCTTTCGGCGACTCTGTTTGCGGTGGCCATTGCGGTGACAGGGTTGTCAGCGATCGTACGAATGAAGTGGCTGTGGCTGGCCGGAGGCGGCATCGGTGTCGTCGGTGTAGTCATGTTCGGTGTTGCGGCCTCGAGATTCTTCTTCTGACGCACCCTTCACAGGCACGAT
>CAJQOW010000214.1 GCA_905480055.1 uncultured Acidimicrobiia bacterium | reverse complement strand
GCCGGCTGGGAAGCAGGCCAACTCGATGACGAGCTCGACGAGGGTGCATGGTGGGTCCTCTCGCCGGACCGATCTGTTGTGTTCGCTGAAGACGTGTCGGGTCTGTGGCAGGCTTCCATCGCCCGGGCGCCGGGGACGATCCCGTTCCACCGCACCTACACCCCGGATCGCACCACGAACTAGGCGCTGGGCGATTGGTCACAAGGCATCGAGGCGCTGCCGGTATGCTCCTGTCCATGCCAACCACGGTCCCACGCTTGCGCCCATCGTTGCGCTCCGCATCTCCCGGCACGAGCTACGAGACCAGCCTGTGGCGCGACGGGGCGACGACCGTCGTCGGAGTTGACGAGGTAGGCCGCGGCTCGTGGGCGGGGCCCCTCACCATCGGCGCTGTGGTCATCCCAAAGAACCAGAGGATCTACAAGGTTCGGGACTCCAAGCAGTTGACCGAGCCCGAACGAGAAGGCATGTACGCCCGGATCACGGGTTGGGCAGAGCACTGGGCGATCGGCCATGCCTCCCACGCCGAATGCGATGCACTCGGGATGTCAGACGCACAGCGTCTTGCCACGAACCGCGCCCTCAACTCCCTTGGCGTCGACATCGACCATGTCCTCGTTGACGGCAAATGGGACTTCGTGGAGCGCGGCAACACGACCACCATCGTCCGCGGGGACGCAAAGTCCCTGTCCATCGCCGCAGCATCCATCCTCGCCAAGGTGACCAGGGATCGACTGATGCGCGCAGCGGCGATGGAGTTCCCCTGGTACTCGTTCGATACGAACAAGGGATACCCATGTGCCAAGCACCGAGCTGCACTCGATGCTCTGGGTCCGTCGACGATTCACCGCACGAGTTGGGCGTTCATGCCAGCACTTCCGTGGTCTGGCATTCCCGGTTGCCAAGTGCCCTCTGAAACACTCAGCCTGTTCTGAGCGCAATACCGATGGCTGATCTCGTGCTCGCTTCAGGTTCACCCAGACGTTCGCTCCTGCTGTCGACGGCGGGCTACGTATTTCGCACCGCGCCGCCTGATGTCGACGAGATGCAACAGGAAGGCGAGGAACCAGCCGCGATGGTGCTCCGTCTTTCAGAGGACAAGGCCCGTGCGGTGTCGGCGGGTTCGCACGAGGTCGTACTCTCTGCAGACACGATCGTCGTGCTCGACGGAGCGGTGATGGGGAAACCCGTCGACCAGGAGGACGCTGCGAAGATGCTGGGCGCCCTGTCGGGTGCAACGCACTCGGTGCTCACCGGCTGGACCGTGATCAGAGACGACGAGGAGCGCTTCGGTGTGGCCGAATCGAGGGTGGAGTTCCATCCGGTCGACGCCGCAGAGATCGATCGCTACATCGAGGACACGCAACCGTGGGACAAGGCTGGCGCCTATGCCATCCAAGGTGATCGCGGTCGCCTCATCAAGGCGGTGTCTGGTTCGCGAGCCAATGTGATGGGCCTGCCCATCGGTGACGTCGCAGAGGCGCTGCGCGATTTCGGTGTCGACCGCTCAGCCCCGAACGGCAGCTGACGCAACCTTTGCCAGGTCTGCTTTGCTTCGGGTCATCGCGTAGGGAATCAACCGTTCGCCGACGATGTGCGCCTGGTCGTTCGTCATGAAGTACACCGGCTTGGGTGCCACGTGGAACTCGCCCTTCAGCCATGCCCGTTTCCCATCGACGAATGGGCCGTAGATGATCGACTTCTCGGCCTTGTCGAACATCAATACGTTGTGCACGAAGCCGCGACCCGACTGGATGTCCTGCGCTGTATGGCCGGGAGCAGCCCCCCACGTGAGCTTCGGCATGAAGTAGGCGCCGCCAGTCCAGCTGTTGACGGCAATCGTTCCGTAGTCGAGCGAAGCGAGCATCCGGCCGAAGGCTGATCGCTGCTTCCTCATGGTCTTGGGGTGCGCAAGGATGTTGACTCCGAGGGTGCCGTAGAGCCTGTCGTTGGCAAACGATGTCGCCTTGATGAGGTACGACGGCACATCCGGGGACGGGAGCCTCACGACGCCGAGAACCGGCCCAAACACCTCGGTGGTGAACATGGGTTCGTCGGCATCGAGGGGATCCAGATCCGTGATCAGGTACCGAGGCTCGACATCGCCATGTACCTCGACATCCGATGTCCGGTCAACGACAGCCTCGCACCGATCCATCGCACCCGGGTAGTAGGGGTCTCGGTCGTCCATCTCTCTGAGCAGCTCGCGAACATCCGAGAGGAACACCTCGGTGTGTTCCCAATCCGCCGGAACCACGACGAGCTGGGCTGCGACACAGTTGAATCCAGAGTTGTGCATCTTCTGACTGACAACGTGCTCGGCTTGATGGCGGATGTCTCGCCGCGACCACGAGCCAGGAACAATGATCGTTGGCGACACGCCTCCGAGCTCGGAAGCGACTGGCCTCATGTTGATCGGAGCGTTGTTCTGCTTGTTGGCGGCGCCCTCGTCACCCGATCCGAAGACAATGGCATCGTGGGTCGAGGCACTGCCGGTGATGTGGATGGAGTCAACACCATCGTGGCCCGTGAGGTACGCACCAACGTCTGCATCTCCATAGGCAAACCGCAAGAACCCGTCGGCAATCAGATCGCTGAAGATCCGCTCGAGATACTCACCGAGGTAGTCGTTGACAGGGTTCATCTTCACTACAACGACCTTGCCCTCGTTGAACATGGCGTAGACCACGTCGAGTGGTGCGATCGAGGCGATGTTGCCCGCTGCAAGCACGACTTGGACAGCTCCTTCGGGACTGTCCTGGCTGTAGAACGTGGCAACGGTGTCTTGTAGATCGTTGGGCGACAGCGAGGGATCCATCCAGACCTCGGCGGAGATGCCTGAGAACAACACACGATCCTCGGCTGAGGTGGGGAACACGTCAACAATCACTTGGCCAGACGGAGTCTGGCGTACCGGATAGCCCTCGATGGGAGAGATACCATCCGCTATCCGATCCAGGGTCACCTCGAGATCATTGAGCAATGCCATGACAGCGAAGGGCCCGCTGGTCCACTCCTCGCCAGCGAGCGGACTCTCCATCGACAGTCCCTTTGCCTTGACAGCAGCCTCCACCCACTCGCGCGCAACCTCGGCTGTGTGTGCGCGGATGCCCCTGACGTACGCGTTCCGATCGGCCACGGGCATCTGCGCCCAGGTCGTCTTGTTGTCCTGGAGCGTGGCAATGGCGGTGTCGATCTGTGCGGTATCCATCCGTCAAGCGTAGTTGGCGCGCGGGCCAGCCTCCCAGTTGGTGCGGCGGTAGCATCGAGGCATGGATATCTCAGGAATCTCGGCAATCGTCACCGGCGGCGCATCGGGTCTCGGTGCTGCCACGGCACAAGCACTCGTCGACAGGGGAGCGGTGGTGGTCATCGTCGACCGAGACGAGGTGAGCGGCACCGCAGCAGCAGATCTCCTCGGCAGCAATACAAGTTTCGTCCAGGCGGACGTCACCAGCGCAGCTGACGTTGCTGAGGCGGTTGTTGCAGCCACCAGCTCGGGTCGTCCGCTGCGCGTGGCGGTCAATTGCGCTGGTATCGCCATTGGGGCTCGGACGCTGTCCAGAGAAGGACAACCGGCTGATCTTGGCGCGTTTGCGAAGGTCGTGCAGGTGAACCTCGTCGGAACGTACAACGTTGCGTCGCAAGCAGCCGCGGCCATGGCAGCGACCGAACCACTGGAACACGGCGAACGCGGCGTGATCGTCAACACAGCCTCGATCGCTGCCTACGAAGGGCAGATCGGACAAACAGCCTATGCAGCATCAAAAGGCGGGGTTGTTGGCCTGACGCTGCCCATGGCCAGGGACCTGTCGAGCGTTGGAGTCCGCGTCAACACGGTGGCGCCAGGAATCATCGACACACCCCTGCTCGGATCGCTCGACGAAGATATGCGTGAGGCCCTCGCCGCAGGCGTGCCATTCCCCAAGCGCCTGGGTCTACCGGCCGATTATGCGTCGCTCGTGATGACCATCATCGACAACGGCTACCTCAACGGCGAGACCATCCGCATGGATGGTGCGCTCCGGATGCCGCCCCGTTGAGCCGAACTGGGCTGCGCCCGCCAGAATCGGTTCGGTTCTGATCCGGCGATCTGACACGACAAAGGGCCGCCCTGCGGTGACAGGACGGCCCTCCATTGGTTCTGTTGTCGTTGGGATCAGATTGCGACGCGGTCCTTGAGGCCCTTGGCAGCCTTGAAGGCCGGGACGGTCGCTGCAGCGATCTGAATGGTTTCGCCCGTTGCCGGGTTGCGACCCTGACGTGCCTTGCGGCGGCGCGTCTCGAACTTGCCGAAGCCTGCGATCGATACATCACGGCCAGCATCAAGCTCAACAGCAATGATGCCGTTGCCCGGTTCCGAGCTGAAGATCGCATCGACGACCTCGGCAGCCTTTGCCTGCGTCAGGTCCGTCTTGCCAGCAAGCTTCTTCGCCATTTCGGTTTTGTTCACGCCAGACTCCTTTGCGTTGTGCGTGTATGTACGCCCAGCGGGTGTGTCGAGAACTGACACTATGCAGATATTGTCGAGAATGCAGGGATTTCCGGGCTTTGCCGATGATGACTAGCTACTCCAGGAGTGTCCCGATTGGCTCTCATCGGCATCGCGAAAGTGGTCGATATCATCTGCATGAGGACTCAGAAGACCTCCGACATTGGCCTCCAGCTCTCCTGCTGGCGATGCGAACGCCCAGCGATCAGGATGATCAGGGACGGCAACGGTCTGTGTGCACGGCACCTCGTGACCTTCGCCGACCCGCATCGTGTTCCAACGGCAATGGCGATGCGACCGTCACTCCAACAGACGACGTCAGCCGCCTAGGCAACGCATCCGGCATCTAGGCTGGCCAGATGATCGACTTTTCGGACCCTGGCTTCCAACAAGACCCGTACCCCGTGCTCAACGCGGTGCGAGAGGACACCCCGATATTCCTCGGTGATGCCGTCGAGGGCCGACCACCGATGTGGTTCCTCACCAGGCACGACGATGTGCAGAGGACCCTGCGCGACCGTCGTCTCGGCAGGGTATTCGACCACGTGCTCACCTACGAGGAAGTCGGAGTGACTGAGCCCTCCACCGATCTCGGTCCTTTCCTCGACGTCGAACGGTGGTCATTGCTCAACATGGAGCCGCCGGACCACACGCGCATTCGCGCTCTGTTGTCGAGGGAGTTCACGCCGAAGCGCATCGGCGAGCTGCAACCTCGCATGGAGGAGATCGTGACGAGTCTCCTAGCGGATGCCGACCCCGATGGGTTCGATCTGCTCGCAGACTTCGCCCAGCCGTTCTCACTCCTCGTCATGTGTGAACTGCTCGGTGCGCCCTTCGAGGACCGCCATGAGATGCTCGATTGGTCCCACCGCATGGTGAAGATGTATGAACTCGACACCTCGCCAGAACAAGCACAGTCGGCCGTCGAGGCGTCCGCCGCCTTCGATGCCTGGGCCCGGGGGGTAATTGCGGCTCGCCGTGCCAACCCCCAGGATGACCTCATTTCCGGCCTCACCAGCGTTGAGACCGATGACGGCGTCCTCACCGATGACGAGATCGTGTCCACGGCAATCCTGCTCCTCAATGCGGGCCATGAGGCAACCGTCAACACGCTCGGGAATGGTGTGACAGCGATTCTCCAACATCCTGATCAGTGGGCTGCGCTCACCTCCGGGGCCATCGAGCCAAGGACCGCCGCCGAGGAGATGTTTCGATTCGACTCGCCGCTCCAGCTGTTCGAGCGATGGGTTCTCGTGGATGACTTCGAAGTTGCTGGCCAAGCCATCCCCAAGGGCCAGAAGGTGGCGATGCTGTTCGGTTCGGCGAACCGCGATCCACGGAAGTGGGAGAACCCAGACGATCTGGACCTCTCACGTGGCGATCCGACGCATGTCACCTTTGGGTGGGGAATCCACCATTGCATCGGCGCACCGCTGGCACGGCTCGAGGTCGCTACGGCCATGCATGTCCTTGCCAGGCGCCACAGTGGCCTTCGCCTGACCGAGCAGCCGCGTCGTCATCCGGCGTTTGTCATCCACGGATACGAGCGAGTGGATGTCGCCCTCCGGTAGGAGCTGGCCCTTCTACCTGCTGCCCGAACGGTGCTGGACACACCATGTCTGCATCGCAATGCCAGACGCGACCCCGACATTGATCGACCGCGTCGAGCCGTACTGGGTGATCTCGAGAACCTCACGACATGCAACGATCATGTCCTCGCTGAGCCCTGGACCCTCCTGACCGAACACGAGGACACATCGTTCTGGCAAATGAGCCTGCTCGAGGGGTGTCGAGTCCGGGAGGATGTCAATCCCGACAATGGGGAGGCCGGCCTCTGCGGCCCATCCCGAGAATGCCGCGACATCGGGGTGGTGTTCTATGTGTTGGTATCGGTCCGTCACCATTGCCCCGCGGCGGTTCCAGCGCCGCTTGCCGATGATGTGCACGCTATGGGCTAGGAACGCGTTCGCATTGCGCACGACGGTTCCGATGTTGAAGTCGTGTTGCCAGTTCTCGATGGCGACGTGGAATCCGTGTCTGCGTTGGTCAAGATCGGCGATGATCGCATCATGCCGCCAGTAGCGGTACTCATCGATCACATTGCGGGTGTCGCCGTTCGCCAGGAGTTGGGCATCGAGGCGGTCGTCATCTGGCCACGGAAGCGAG
>CAJQOW010000213.1 GCA_905480055.1 uncultured Acidimicrobiia bacterium | reverse complement strand
GTCAGATGTTTGGGAAATCGTGGTCGTTGTTGCCTCCGCCGCCGATGTGGTTGTGGTTGAGCTCTCGGCGGCGATGGTGGTCGTCACATCAGCGTCAACGGTCGGCGCCGTAGTCGTTGTGGGAGTTGCGATGGTGGTCGTCACATCAGCGGCAAGGGCAACCGCTGCGGGCGATCCGAGTTGGGTTGGCTCATCGGTGACATGTGAACGCACCGACGCCACCGCGGCGGCCGCAACAACCACCGCGACGACCGTGGCGGCCAACCAGGCCGCGGTGAACTTCACTCCTGTCTTCATTCCCCTAAGTCTGACGCATGCGCGAGAATCTGGGTTAACGGAGGGCTAAACCGCGGTGATGACTGCCCTAACCGGCCGAGCGGTCGGTGATGCACCCGGTAACGTGGTGCACGATATGGCATCGATCCTGGTCATCGAAGACGAACAGCGGATTCGGGAGGAGCTGGCAACGCGGCTCTCCGAGCGCGGTCACGACGTTGAATCCGTCGGAACCGCCATGGACGGCGTCCACCTCGCGGTATCCGGAGACCACGATGTGGTGGTCCTCGATCTGGGGCTTCCTGATCTCGATGGGTTGGAGGCGCTGCAAATGATTCGCGCCGTCAGCCAGATTCCCGTGGTTGTCGCGACCGCACGCGATGACGAAGCGGACATCATCCGTGTCCTCGATGCCGGGGCAGACGACTACGTGGTCAAGCCATACTCTGCGGACCATCTGGCTGCTCGCATTCGTGCGGTTATGCGTCGCTCTGGGGATTCCACCGCTTCGGACATTGTTGAAGTCGGCGGGCTCCGTCTGGACCTCGACGGGCACGAAGCGACGCTGGACGGTGAGCCGTTGGAGCTCACCGCTCGGGCATTCGATCTCCTTGCCTATCTGGCGGCACGGCCAGGGAAGCTGTGTAGCAAGCGTGAGGTGCTGGCTGAGGTGTGGCGCCAGCCGTACGGCGGTGCGGACAAGACCGTTGATGTCCACGTGTCATGGCTCCGCAAGGCGCTCGGCGAGACTGCTGCCGAGCCTGTCTACATCCAGTCCAAACGTGGCGTCGGTATTCGGCTCGTTGATCCAACCCAGTGAGACGTAGGCTCATCCTCGTTTCGGTTGCGGTGACGTCGATGGTTGTCATCGCCTTTCTGGTCCCCCTGTTCATCCTGGTTTCAGACCTGGCCAGGGACGCTGCATTGTCCGAGGCCGAGCGAGACGCCGAAAGCCTCGCTCGTGTCATCTCTGTGTTGACGGTCGAAGGCGAACTCGAAACGGCCATCGCCACCGTTGGTGTTGAACGCATCCTCGATGTGAACGGATCGATCATTCTTCCGGACGGGACTGTTGTAGGGACGCCGATTCCCGAAGAGGAGGATCTGTCGCTGGCGGCATCTGGTACGTCGTTCGTCGCAGAGGCAGAGGGAGGTGTGGCCGTCTACGTGCCCGTCCTCACGACGGACGGGAGCACGGCCGTCGTGCGAGTGTTCGTGCCCGACAGCGAGCTGGAACAGGGCGTATGGAGGAGTTGGTTGATCCTTGCCGGGCTCGGGATCACCCTCGTCGCTATCTCTGCATGGGTGGCAGACCGGCTCGGCCGCTCGATGGTCGTTCCGGTGAACGAACTCGCGGAGACCGCAAGGAAGCTCGGCCATGGCGATCTCAGCGCACGGGTCGAACCGTCGGGACCGCCAGAGGTCGAAGAAGTCGGCATGGAGTTGAACCGCCTTGCGGGCCAGATCGGACGACTGCTCCAGGAAGAGCGCGAAACAGCGGCCGACCTTGCCCATCGGCTCCGCACGCCACTCACCGCGGCACGACTGAGCGTTGACGGCCTCGATGCTGGACCCCAGAAGGATCGTCTTGAGGCTGACCTCGACGAGCTCCAACGAACGACGGACTTCATCATCAGGGAAGCGCGACGGCCGGTCCGGCGGGAAGAGCAGGAGTGGTCGGATCTCGCACTCGTGTCGCGAGATCGTGTCACGTTCTGGGAACCGCTCGCCTCCGATCAGGCGCGCACCGTGACGTCCGACATCACCGACGAACCAACCCCAGTAGCTATCCCGAAGGTCGACATCGAGGCTGTGATCGATGCACTGATCGAGAATGTGCTGTCCCACACACCGGATGCCACGCCGTTCGCGGTAGCGGTGGCAGCAGCCGACGACGACGCCACCCTATTGGTGGAAGACGCTGGGCACGGAATCGCAGATGCGAGTTCCGTGGAGCGCGGGACCTCACGGGGGGACTCGACCGGACTTGGTCTCGACATTGTCCGTAGGACGGTCGAGGAGTGCGGGGGAACCCTTGAGATCGGTGAGTCCCGGAGCCTTGGTGGCGCCGGCATTCTGGTGACGCTTCCACTCCAGGCCGATTCGTAGCTGACGCAAAGACGGGTTTTCCCTTCGGTTGCGACTCGGTTAGCGCAGCGTTATCGGGCGCTGCCACACACTTGTTCACATGGACTCACAGAAGGAGAGAACCATGGCGGACAAGAGACCCGCTCGAGGAACCAAAGGTGGTGTGTCCGGCGCTGTGCTCGCTGGTGTACTCCTCGTACCCGCTACGGCAATCGCTGCGGTTGCCATCGTTGGAACCACATCAAGGCCCCCTGCAGCAGCGGCTGCCGAAACAACATCGACGACAACGACCTCCACCGTCGCGGAGCAGACATCCACAACGGTGCTCGAGATTCGCAACGACGATGTGAGCGAAGACGACGCCGTTCGGGAGGCATGTACCGAAGGTGCACTCGAACTCATCGACAAGGAGGTCGACAACTCGCTGACCGACGTCGAAGCCGCTGCCCTCGATGCGTTGAGGGAGATCTGCGAAGACCACGATCTCACCATCGCCGATCCTCCTGCTCCCGACGACATCGTCAGGGTGGTGCAGGTTGCTGAGCCGACGCAAACAACGTCAACGACCATCCCAGATGACGACTCGGACGAGTACGGCGATCATCACGATGATGACGACGATGATCGTGACCATCACGAGGACGATGAATACGACGACGACGACGACGAAGAGGACGATGAAGAGGACGAGGAAGAGGACGATGACGAGGACGAGGACTGATGCGTTGGACCGCAGCGATAGCCGGTCTCATCGCAACATCTGCGGCCCTTGCGGTCCTGGTGTCGCTTTCCCAAACTCCCACTGGGGAGGCGACACCCCCGTCCGCTGAGGCGCAGACGGAGACGATCATTCCGACTCCACCCATCGGATCGACGACCGAACGGATATCCGTGGTGGCCCCGGAGCACCCGGTGTCTGGGCTCGACGATTCCATCTCCGATGCCCTCATCGCCTCTGGTCACACAGAGTTCATCGGGGAGGCCCAGCTGGGATCGGAACTCGATCCCACCGTGGCCCGAGTACTCACCGATGCGAACACCGTCCTGGTGATCGCCGACGATCCAGGAGAAGGCTGATGGCCACTCGACGTCTTCCCGCCAGCCGGATCGCGGGCATCGCAGCCTGGACCGCCGCAACCGTTGCCTGGGGCACCGCAGCCATAGCTGTGGCAAACGAAGCACCCGGTGCGGAAGCGAAGGCGTTGGGCGTGGCACTCCAGTCGTCTCCTGTGGAGATTCAGGCTGAGGTCCTCGCTCCTGCCCCGACGCTTCCGGAGTCTGGGCTCGTTGTACTCAGGTACACGCCTGTTGAACGGCCCGAGGCGAAGACAATTGTGAGGACCGTCACCGTCAGTTCGCCGGGAGCCGGTGGTTCGTCCCAGCCGTCAGCACCTGCATCGAAACCTACGAAGTCGACGAGCTCCGGATCATGACCCAGACGACCTTCAACGCCATGGGCACCACAGTCGAGCTGCACGGCGATGCTGCGACGCTGGGCACAGCCCGAACAGCCTTCGACGTCTTCGAGCGACGGTTCAGCAGATTCATACCCGACAGTGAACTGTCGGTGCTGAACGCCACGTGCGAATCGACCGTGCAGCTCTCGCCCACCATGGCGGAAATCATGGGCGTCGCGCAAGACCTCAGGGACCGGACTGATGGTCTTGTCGATGTCGGAGTGGGCAAGGCAGTCATCGACTGGGGATACGCACGCACGTTCGAGGAGGTCGGCGAACTCGACCACCCTCCCCCGCCAGTGGCTCGTCCTGCATGGAAGACGGACTCCGGCGTCCTCCACCGAGCCAAGGGCACAGCCTTCGACCTCGGTGGCATCGCCAAAGGGTGGACGTGTGACCGGCTGGTGGAATCGGGCCTTGCGACCGTGGCGTCTGCCGGGGGCGACGTGCGCTCGGCAGATCCGACGCTCGTTGTCGATGTTGTTGATGCCGATGGTGATCTTGCTGCCGAAGTGTTCGTAGGCGTTGGAGCGCTCGCCACGAGTTCCATCATGAACCGCAGATGGCGGGTTGCGGGCCGGGCAGCTCACCACATCGTCGATCCTCGCACCATGGCGCCTGTTGTCACTCCGGTTGCCAGTGCCTCAGTCGTGGCTGAC
>CAJQOW010000212.1 GCA_905480055.1 uncultured Acidimicrobiia bacterium | reverse complement strand
GGCATCGAACGCCGCCATCCCGGACACGGCCGACGAGGCTGTCGACGCCGCCGCCGATCTCGACGTCGATTCGGGTTCCGATCGCAAGGCAGGGAAAAAGCAACTTCCCTTCTGGATCGAGTTTCCGCTACTCATTGGCGTGGCCCTGCTTGTTGCGATCCTGATCAAGACCTTCCTGTTCCAGGCCTTCTACATCCCGTCGTCTTCCATGGAAGACACCCTTGAAGTCAACGACCGGGTACTCGTCAACAAACTCGCCTACCAAGTCGGTGACATGGCACGCGGTGACGTCATCGTGTTTGACGATCCCAGGGGCGGGTTCGAGCAGCCAGAAGAGTCGGTCATCGACAGCGCCGTGCGAAACGTGTTGGAGTCGATAGGCGTGGCAGCTCCGCGCTCGGAGTTCATCAAGCGCATCATCGGTCTTCCCGGCGACACGGTCACGTTCATCGGCAGTGGCGTGGTCGTCAATGGGGAGCCACTTGCGGAGGAGTCGTACATCAAGCCGGGTTCCACGACACTGCCAGCATCGCGTGAGATCGAGGGATGCGACAATGAGCCTTCGACAACGCTGTGCGTCGTGCCGGAGGGGCATCTGTTTGTCATGGGGGACAACCGCAACTCGAGCCAGGACTCCCGGGTATTTGGTCCCATTCCGGTCGATGACGTTGTTGGCAAGGCGTTTGTGATCATTTGGCCACCGGGCCGATGGGGTGGGCTCTGATCTCGCCATCTTGGCGTGTCACTGCTGAGGCGTACCGTTGGCTCCATGTCGGCCATCACTTCAGTCGTACCACGCGCGGGTAGCACAGGTGCCACCGGAGAGCGGTTTGCTGAGTCCTTTCTGGTTCGTCACGCCTGCACCATTGTGGATCGCAACGTTCGTGTCGACGCCGATGAGCTCGATCTGGTGGTGTGCCATCGTGGTCAGCTTGTCGCTGTCGAGGTCAAGACGTCGACCAACGGCGATGACCCATTGGAAGCTGTGGATGAGACGAAGTTCGATCGCATCGAGCGTGCCGCAGCGGGGTACCCGGGTGCAGTCAGCCGGATCGACCTGATCGGAGTCGAGGTACACGACGGCGGAGTGGCCCTGAGCTGGCTACAGGGAGTCCGCTGACGACCTTCCGCGCCTGCGCTGCTCTTTGTGCCAACAGCCCCTGTGCCAGTGTCGGCGGAGATCGGGTGTGGCGGAGGGAACGACCACCACGTGGCCAACGCCGGGTTCGATGGTGCTGTCGCATCCCGGGCACACGTACCGCTTGCGCGCCTGGTACGGCTGGATCGGCTTAACGATCTCGCCGATGGCGGATGCCTCGCCTCCGGGGCTGTCGTGGTTGATCATGGCGGCGAGGTTAGGAAGCCGGTGCGTTGATTCGATCCATCTCCGTCATCGGAAACCGGTACGCTGACCCTCATGAACAGCTTCGTTTCGATAGTGGATTCCGGTCGCACTCGTACGCTCACCATGTCAAACCCCGAGCGTATGAATGCCGTACCGCCACATGGATGGGTGGAGTTGGGGGACGCATTCGTCGATTTTGAGAAGTCGGACCAGCGTGCGTTGATCATCACGGGCGCCGACGGTGAGTTCTGCGCTGGTGCGGACATGAATCGTGATCTGCCCGACGTCCCAAGCGCAGCAGACAATGCCGCCCGCATGCGCATCATCAACAGGGCGGCCCTTGCACTGCACCGTTCCACCAAGCCCACTGTCGCCGCTGTGGACGGGGTCGCCGTTGGCGCCGGGATGAACATGGCACTCGGATGTGACATCGTTCTGGCCTCCCCGCGCGCCAGATTCGCCGAGGTCTTTGCGAGGCGAGGACTCACGCTTGATTTTGGGGGGACCTGGCTGCTGCCGAGGCTCGTCGGCCTGATGCGCGCCCGAGAACTCGCGCTCACCGGACGTGTCATCGGGGCGAAAGAGGCGTTGGACATCGGTCTCGTGACCCGCATCGTGGGTCAATCGGACCTGGCACCAGCAGCTGCCGAGCTGGCAGGTGAGCTTGCAGACGGTGCACCGCTGGCCCAGTCGTTCATCAAGCGAGGGCTGGATCGGTCATCCACCCTGACCTTTGAGCAAGCCCTCGCCTTCGAGGAGCAATCCCAGGCACTCCTGCTTGCGTCCGAGGACCTGGCAGAGGGCACAGCCGCGTTCGTGGAGAAGCGGAAGCCCACGTTCAAGGGCTGTTGAACAGCAGAGACGCCGCCGGATGATCCGACGGCGTCTCGTGGCTTGTGTTGTGGTCCGACTATCCGGCGTTTGACGGATCCGTGTTGTCCTTGATCTTGAAGATCACCATGGTGAGTTCAAGGATCACTCGCCACATCAGGAGTCCGATGAGAGCACCAAGGGAGCCGAATAACAAGGCTCCGAGACCTGCACCGACGCTGCTGGTGAATCCAACGATCACGACGACGAGAAGCCAGATGGCGGTGAAGACGATCACGAGGATGTAGACGATCCTGATGACGGTCGGGGTGATGAACTTGGTGAACGTGAGATCGAACAGGTCGTTGATCCCGCCTTGGTCGTCAGCCATACATGCCTCCTGGGCGTTTGCGGATGCGGCGAGTGTACGCGTGAACGCCCCTCGGGCATGGGATTGTGGCCCTCAGGTTTGCGATTCGGGCGTGTCAGGATCACCGGATTCTGCTTGATCCGCGGCTGTCTGTTCCGAGATTTCCTGCTCAATCACGTGTTCGATCGATGGCTGGTAGATCTCCTCGAGAAGACCAAGGGTGTGCGGCGGGCGTCGGTCGTTGTTGCGGTAGTACACCCAGCCCTTCCTGTCGGCCCAGGTCAGGGCAAGGTGGCCTGCGACTCCGATGATGAGTGCACCACAGGCAATGAGGATGACGATGACGACCCATTGCATACCTCGACGGTAGGTCGTTTTCTCTCTTGTCGTTTCGTGTCACACCAACTCCATACGTTGGCATCATGTACTCGACAGTCACCTCTTGCGCCATGGTTGGGGTTGAACCTCGGCCCGTCCACATCGAAACATCGGTCGCTGGCGGCCGTGGCATCTTCACCATCGTTGGCCTTCCTGACGCCGCAGTGCGCGAATCTCGCGAGCGTGTGCGGGCCGCCATCAGGCACCAAGGCTTCCAGTTCCCTCGCGGTCGTGTCCTCGTCAACCTCAGCCCCGCCGACATCCCAAAGCAGGGATCGACCTACGACCTCCCCATCGCACTCTCGATCCTGTCCGCAGCCTTCTCGGCGCCGCTCAGCTTCGATCAGTTCGTTGCAGTTGGCGAGCTGTCGCTCCAGGGCGACGTCAAGCCTGTGCGTGCTGCCCTCGGTGCTCTCGATGTAGCACGGCGAGCGGGGAAGACCTGCCTGATGTCCCACCTCTCAACGGTCGGCGATCCAGGCGACGCCGGCGTTGCAGGCATCGCCTCCCTCGCCGAAGCGGTGGCGGTGGCCAAAGGCGCAGCAACACCGCGTGCGCTCGAAACCTCCGAATCTCCGGAGCCGGATCCCATGGATCTCGCGATGGTGCGCGGGCAGCGTGATGCAAGACGCGCACTCGAGATCGCGGCTGCCGGGGGCCATCACCTCCTGCTGAGCGGTTCACCGGGGGCAGGTAAGACCCTGCTCGCTCGCTGTCTCCCGAGCATTCTTCCCCAACTGTCCGGCCGTGAGGAGCGCGAGGTCGCCCTCATATGGTCGACGGCCGGCCTGGATCGCCCGTCGGGGAATCACCCTCCGTTCCGGGCACCGCATCACTCCGCATCGCTGCCAGCCCTGGTCGGTGGGGGAATGGGCGTGCCGTCCGCGGGTGAGGTCACCAGGGCCCATCGCGGCGTGCTATTCCTCGACGAGCTGGGGGAATTCACACCAGCGACGCTGGATGCGCTTCGCCAACCGATCGAGGATGGCGTCGTGACCGTGGCCAGGTCAGGGGCCACGATTCGCTTCCCTGCGAGCTTCCAACTCGTTGCTTCCACCAACCCATGTCCATGTGGATACCTCGGCGATCGGCGACAACCATGCACATGCACCGATGCTCGGCTCGATCGATACCGTCAGCGGCTCTCAGGGCCGTTGGTGGACCGCTTCGATCTGAGGGTGATTGTTCACAGGATGCGGGTCGCCGAAATGCGTGGACCCGGTGGAGAGACCTCAGCGGATGTCAGACGTCGGGTTCTCGTTGCGCGAAAGATCCAGTCGCAACGAGGTCAATTGAACAGCCAGATGTCAGGCCGTGCGCTCGATGATCAGCCCATGACCGGCCCTGCAGAGCGTGTGCTTGTAGCAGCGTGCGACGACCGTGCCGTGACAGGTCGAGGGTGGGACCGCATTCGTCGTGTTGCCAGAACCATCGCAGACCTCGAGTCTGCGGACACGATCTCCGAGTCGCACATGGCAGAGGCCGTCGAATTCCGACAGGAGGCGGCATGACCGATGCCTTGATGCAGCTGTCCTTTGGTGCACTGTCCCCGAAGCGGGTCGACTCGCTGCTTGCGACCTACGGGACACCTGATGACGCTGTCAGTGCCGTGGCCAGAGGTCGAACGTCGCTCTCTGAAGCGGCCGTTGCCGAGATTGTCGTTCCCGCATCGGTTCGGCGTCCAGCCCTCGATGCCATGGGTGTCAGCTGGATAGCCAGAGACTCGGCTGCGTATCCGGAGCGGTTGCGCCGATTCGATGACTCGCCGCCCTGGCTCTTCGTGCGCGGCAGCTTCCTCGACGGACCGTGCATCGCGCTCGTCGGAACGCGAACGTGCACCCCCTATGGCGTTGAACTTGCCGAAACGTATGGTGCCGTTGCCGCTCGGTCAGGTTGGATCGTTGCGAGCGGTCTGGCCAAGGGCATCGATCATGCAGCGCAGTCGGGCGCCGTGGAGCTGGGCGGGCCATGCCACACCGTGCTTGGGTCAGGGATCGACGTGGTGTACCCGAAACGCCACCGTCCGCTGTATGACGCAATCATCTCCCGTGGGGGAGCGATGTGTTCCGAGTTCCCGCCCGGGACGAGACCCAATGCCTGGCGGTTCCCGACCCGAAAAGCAAAGAACCATCTATGATCGAGATGTGTCTGCAGCAGATCCGACCCGAGCCGCCATCTACACTCGAATCAGTAATGACCCAACCGGAAAG
>CAJQOW010000211.1 GCA_905480055.1 uncultured Acidimicrobiia bacterium | reverse complement strand
TATCCGAAGAAGTCAGACCCGTCGTAGGCGATGTCGAGGCGGTACGTCGGCATCTAGAAGATGCGGATGCCAGCCAAGATGGCCTGGAGGATCGTGTAGGCGATCCACCCACCGATCGACGCAAGGAACGCACGATCGCGTGACAAGTCGGAGGTGTACATCATCCCGTATGCAACAACGATGACAAACCAGACCCCGCCTGCGGCAACGGCCACCGTCGCGGGTACGAACGTCAGGAATCGGACGGTGAAGATGAGCAACAGCAGCGTCGGGAAGGCAAACCCAGTGATTCTCAGGATTGTTGCGAACGTGCCGTGGCCATCGAGGAGGTACCTCTCGATGGCATACACGGCCCCTGAGTAGATCAGCCAGAGGATGAACCCGCTGAGAATGGTGGTAATCAGCTCGAACGGATTGATGAGGTTGGCCAAGGACCGGCCTGAACCAAGAGCCAGCAGGATTGAGGTGATACCGACGAGCATGGCGGCGTCACCTGTCGCTCGGTCGTTGAACTCCATCCACACGAAGGCATCACGATCGAGCTTCACGGTTTGGAGAAGGCGGCTGAATACCACGCCCAGACGAATCACCCCCTTCTGAGGTGGGCGCAGGATAGGACGAAAGGGCTTTCTGGCGTCCCAACCAACCGACTGTGCACCATACGGGTGCAAGAACCGTGGAATTCAGGCGAGGACTGCGCGCAGGGCGTCTGCCCCGCGTCGCACGGCATCATCCGTGTCAAAGCCCGCCAGCTCCACAAACGGCACCCACGCCGCATCGAGGACCTCATCAATCGGGCCGATCGCAAACGTGCCTGCGACGAAACCAATGCCGAGGTCGATGTGGGTGTGTGGAGGCTCGTCGTGACGAGCAGGGATCGGATGAGCGTCGATACGCAGGATGCCGGCGCCGACCCGAACCAGATCGCTGATGCCCGTTTCTTCCGTCACTTCCCTGCGAGCTGCCTCTTCGACCGTGGCATCGTTCAGCTCGATATGTCCGCCGGGCTGCAGCCACCTCGCGAGCCTGGCGTGATGAATCATCAGCAGCGATTCGGCGTCTGGCGATGCCACGAACCCTGATGCTGTGAAGTGGCCGGGGTCAAACTCGGTGCGGGGCCACATCGGCCTGTCGTTGGTGAGCGCGGCCAACGCCAATTCGTGCGAGACCTCGTCGCCGGAGGACGAGTAGGAGCGCACAACGATTTCGAGATCGGAGGGACCGGACACGTTGGCCAGCCTACTGACGCCCAGGGCTGCGCACGCGGACGCGACCCATGTGGTTTCCTAGGGGAGATGATTGTGCCCACTCGCATCGCTCTGCTCACGCTCCTGATTGTCGCAATCGCGATCGTGGGTCTCTGGCTCGCCCAGCGTCGCCTCATCTACCTACCGACGGGGGCGTCCGGAGATCCGCCAGAGGGTTGGCAGCAGGTCACCACCACGACGAGCGACGGACTCGAACTCGCTGGCTGGTTCCACCCGGGCACACCCGACACACCAATCGTCATCGTCTTCCACGGCAACGCGGGAAACCGTGGCGATCGGGTGGTGCTGGGATCACGGCTTGTCGATGCGGGCATGGGCGTAGCGATGTTCGACTACCGCGGCTATGGAGGGAATGCTGGCTCGCCCAGCGAGGAGGGACTTGCGAACGATGCTCAGGCGATGGTGGCGTGGGCCGAGGCGCACCAGGCGAACCGGGACATCCTGTACTTCGGGGAATCTCTCGGTGCTGCCATTGCCGTTGGTGTCTCCGTGGAACGCCCGCCACACGCTCTCGTCCTGCGATCGCCATTCCGTAGCCTGTCGAGTGTCGCCGCGGCTCACTACCCGGTGCTGCCCGTGGATCTCCTGCTGTGGGACCGCTACCCAGTTGCCGACCAGATGGAACTCGTCGAGGCCCCGACCACGGTGATCGCCGGATCAGCAGACGGCACCGTGCCAACAGACCAATCGCGCGATGTCTTCGAAGCGGCTCGTCTCCCCGCCGAGTGGGTACTGATCAACGGCGCAGACCACAACGATGCGTCCCTCTCGCACGGTGCACAGGTGATCGCTGCCGTCGAGCGAGCAGCACAGCAGCGCTGATCCGCCCAGCTAGGTGAGTCCTGAATCCATGGTCGCTTCCCTGGCCTGCCAGAACTCGTTGACAGCGTTCTGCGCGCGGACATACCAGATGATCTGAGCTTTGAGCCGTGAGCCGTGCCAATGCTCCATAGCAAACGGCCGGCCCAGAAGGGCCGGCCGTTCTCATAGCTATGGGCGAAGGCTCTCTAGACGAGCTCCACCTTTGCCATCTCGGTTCCGTCGCCTCGGCGAGGGCCGAGCTTGGTGATCCGCAGATAACCACCAGGACGCTCTGCGTACCGGGGTGCGACATCGTCGAACAGCTTCGTCACGACCTCGTTGTTCTCGATCTTCTTGAGAACCGTACGCCGAGCGTGGAGATCACCACGGCGAGCCTTCGTGATCATCTTCTCTGCGTACGGACGCAGCACCCTGGCCTTGGCCTTGGTGGTGACGATCTCCTCATGCTCGATGAGCGATGCGGTGAGGTTCGCAAGGATCTTCCGCTGATGGGAAGGGGAACCGCCGAGGCGCTTACCCTTGACGGGGCGAGGCATTAGACGACGCTCCCCTCGGAGTCTGCGTAGTTCTTCAGGCTGAAGCCGAGTTCGTCGAGCTTCGCCACGACTTCCTCGAGTGACTTCATACCGAAGTTCGTGATGTTGAGCAGATCCTCTTCGGTCTTCTCGATGAGTTCGCCAACGGTCTGGACCTGGGCCCGACGCAAGCAGTTGCGGGGACGCTCAGACAGGTCGAGCGCTTCGATCGGCAGGTCAAGATGCTCCTGACCATTCTGCTCGACCGGTGCAAGCTCGTCCGGAACGAGGGCGTCGTACTCCTCCATCTCGGCAAGAAGCTCAAACAGGTTGCGCAGCGTTCCGCCAGCAGAAGAAATGCCCTCGGCCGGCGTGATCGATCCGTCGGTCTCGACGTCGAGAACGAGCTTGTCGAAGTCGGTGCGCTGCCCCACCTGGGTGCTTTCGACCCGGTAGGCAACCTTGCGTACCGGCGAGAAGATCGAGTCGATCGGAATCACGCCGATCGTGTCGCTCTTCTTGTTGCGCTCGGCGCTGCGATAGCCGACACCGCGCTCAGCGGTCAGTTCGACTTCGAGCTTGCCGGACGCCGACAGCGTTGCGAGATGCAGGTTGCCGTTGACGATCTCGACGCCCGCTGGGGCAGTGATGTCCCCTGCGGTCACCTCACCTGCACCCTTTGCGGACAGGTAGAGCGTCTGCGGCTCGTCAGCGTCGATGCGCAAGACGACCTGCTTGAGGTTCAGGATGAAGTCGACAACGTCTTCGACGACGCCGTCGATTGTCGAGAACTCGTGTTGTACACCATCGATACGAACCGATGTGATTGCGGAACCAGGTACTCGTGACAGCAGTGTTCTGCGCATCGTGTTGCCAAGTGTGTAGCCAAAGCCTGGCTCGAGTGGTTCCACGATGAACTTCGACCGGTCGTCGGAGATCTGTTCCTCTTCGATTGTGGGGCGCTGAGTGATGAGCACGTTCGCTCCTGTGTTCGGTTCCGGTTCGTCTGTCTACTTGGAGTAGAGCTCGACGATGAGTTGTTCCTTGATATCCGTGTCGATCTGTTCACGAGACGGCAGTGTGTCGATGGTGATCGTGCGCTTGTCAGCGTTGACGTCGATCCACTCCGGCACGGTCCGACCGACCGTGTCGATCGCCTGCTGGATGGGGAGGATGTCGTTGCTGCGCTCCTTCACCGTGATGACGTCGCCCGGCCTCACCTCATACGAGGGGATGTCGACCTTCTTGTCGTTCACGAGGA
>CAJQOW010000210.1 GCA_905480055.1 uncultured Acidimicrobiia bacterium | reverse complement strand
CGACGTTGATGGCCGAACGCAGTTCTGCCTCGGCACCCTCTGGCGTCGCCTCGTGAAGCTCTGCCTTTGCCATGGCTTCGGCCTTGCGACGCTCGATCTTGTTCTGAACCTGATCGAGGGACGGACCCGGGTCCGATACCGACGAGCTCATGGTTTGCACGGCGTCGTTGACGGCCTCCTGCATCTTGGCCTGCTCGAGCTGGCCGAGCAGCTCCATGCGCTTTGCGGAGAGTTCCTGAAGCTTCATCGAATTCTGTTGGACTGCGACCTTGGCCTGGTCTGCCTGCGTCTGTGCAACGGCGTACTGCTCGGTGAGGGACGAGAGGTTGTTCTCGGCAGCCTGCATCTTCATCGCAATCGACTGTGCCGCCTGGACCCACTTCACCTCGCCAGCGGTATCGCCCGCAGCTTTCGCTTCCTCGGCCTTGAGGAGGGCCTGCTTGGCCATCTCCCTCGACTCGCCCGCTTCATCCGCGGCGCGTTCGAGCTGGCTCTCGAGCTGGGTGCGATGTGCGACGACCTTCGCCGCCTGGTTGCGCAGGTCCTGGTCCTGCTTCTTCGCCGTGTTGATCGCGGCTTCGATCTCGATCTTTGGGTCCATTGCGTTCTCGGCCGTTGTCGAGAACAGAGCCTTGATGTAGGCCCACATGCGAGCGAACATGAATCCCCCGGGGTGATTGCGAATTGCGGGTCGGCCCCGATTCTAGACGTGCCCTGCGCACCGTTTTCGGGCGTCAACCCCTGCGACGACCGCCGCCCCTCGACCGGCCCGATGATCGCGATCGGCTCGACGAGCCACTGCGAGAGCTCTTCGATGAGCTCGATCGCCGCGACGACCGGTTCCCTGTCATCGAGCGGGCTGCTTGACCAGCAAGGATTGCCGTGAGGATGTCGTTCGCCCCGAAGCTCGACCTCCGTGTCGTCCTGCGGTGGTACTGCGGGAGCGATGAGGAACCACCCGTGCCCGAGTGCGAGGAACTCGGCGAGGGTGGAGCTTGAGGCGCCGCGGGTTCAGGCGGTGGCGGCTTGGGAGGTTCTGGCTTCGGCGGCGGTGGATTGCCATCGAGAATCGCCTCTGCACAGTCCAGGTGCCAGATGCCGGTGTCGACGTCAATCGACACGGCGAGGACTTCCCGCTCGTTCGTTGCGGCCACGAGCCGGTCTGAGGCTTGTGAGTAGATCTTGGCGGCGGCATCGAAGTGGTCAGAGGCCTCGGTGTTGCCCGAGCTACCGATTTCGTCCTCGTCGTCGAGGATGTCATTGGCCAGCGCGGCGATCCGCTCCTGCACTTGCTCCTTGACGTCGACCAGTGCGTCGGCCGTGCGACGCTTCGACGCTTTGTTGGAACGCCACACGAAGAAGGCGATCGCTCCCCCGATCAGCGCAATGATCAGCAGGAGGATCCAGAGCCCGGAGCTACCGCCAGAAGATGGATTGACGAGGGCATCGACGAAGATCACCACGACATCCTCCGAAGATCGGCCATCGAGGGATGCATCGAGCGCGTCGTTGAGTTGCTCAGTTGTCCAGATGTCGTTGTTCGCCGCCCACCCAACGGTTTCGGGGGCAACCACCAGGACGGTGCCTTCGGTCCGTGGCAGCTGATCGAGTACTCCGTCGGCATAGGTCGTGGCGCCCGAGGCTGGTTCGTCCACGAGCACTACGGCATAGAAGAGGCTTCCAGCCGACCGTGCGTCTGACACCGCTCTGCCCACAACCTCGGCGGTCGCATCGGCCCCGGGGTCGATGTAGAAGCCCTGCACTTCAACGACGGGCGCAACTTCGGCGGGCGTCGCCGCCACGGCAAAGACAATGGCGCATGCGGCAATGAGGTATCTCACCACGTGCAGGCTACGTCCATGACGAGGTCAACGACCGAGGAGCGCACGAGCGAAGAAGGTGAGGTTCGCCGGACGCTCGGCAAGCCGTCTGGAGAAGTACGGGTACCAGGCCGAGCCGTACGGCACGTACACCCGGACATCGTGGCCGGCCTCGACGAGTTCTCGCTGCCGGTCGCGTCGGACTCCATAGAGCATCTGGAACTCCCACGGCTCGGACCGATGGTCCGCAACCTCCAGCACCGGAGCCAGGCGCGCATCGTCGTGGCTTGCGATCGCGGGCTTCACGCCCTTGGAATGCATGAGCAGGGCGGCGAGTCTGTCGAACGATGCATCGACGTCATGGCCTGATTGGAAAGCAATCTCGGCCGGCTCCGCATAGGCGCCCTTGCACAGCCGGATGTGGCCACCGAGGGGAATGATGCGATCGAGGTCCGCCGCAGTGCGATGGAGATACGACTGAACGGCGATACCAAGGTTCCCATGGGTCTTCTGGACCTGCTCGTAGATGTCGATCGTTGTGGCCGTGTGTTGGGACTCCTCCATGTCGACCGTCACGGACGTATCGACCCGGGCCGCCGCGGCGCTGAGCTTGGTGAGATTCGCAACAGCGGCTTCATCATCGAGGCCCATGCCGAGCTGGGTGAGCTTCACCGAGATGTTGGCGTCCAAACCGGCGGCATTGATTGCCTCGAGGCACTCGAGGTATGACTCGGTAGCCCGCTCAGCCTCATCCATGACCGTCACATGTTCGCCGAGGTGATCGAGCGACGCAGCCATGCCTTGCTCGTTGAGCGTCGATGCGACGGCAACGGCCTCGTCGAGTGTGTTCCCGGCGATGAACCGCTGAGCAACCGCCTTGCCAGCGGACGTCTGCGTGATCAACCCTCGGGTGACGCTTCGATCGGCAACCGCCAGAACCGCCGATCGGATCATGTCTCGATCGCCTTCTCTCCAAGGCCGCGGCTTCGTTGCGCTGCGGCCTGGACAGCATCTTCGATCAAGGCGCGGAAGCCGCCTTCCTCGAGCACGTGCATGGCGGCAGCGGTGGTTCCGCCCGGAGAGGTGACCTCTCCCCTCAGCCTGAATGCGGACTTGTCCGATGTCGAGAGCAGCTCGCCGGATCCTCGCAGTGTCTGGTGAACGAGCTTCTCGGCCGCATGATGCGGGAGGCCCTCCCTGATGGCGGCCTCGATCAGCGACTCGGCGAGCAGGAACACATAGGCAGGGCCGGTGCCCGATACAGCCGTGACCGCATCCAGGAGGTCCTCGCTCAGCTCGATTGTCGACCCCACTGCAGACAGCACCATCCGGGCGCGTTCGGCATGCGCCTCGTCGACGGAGGTCCCTTTGGTGTAGGCCGTCATCCCTAGATCAACGGCCGAAGGAGTGTTCGGCATCGCACGTACCACCGGCACGCTTGGCAACGCTTCCTCATAGAAGCTGATCGGAACGCCTGCAGCGATCGAGACAACCGTCTGATCCACGGTGATGAGGTCAGAGGTGTCGGAGATCACCACGGGAACATCCTTCGGCTTGACCCCCACGACGAGCACATCGCGATCAACGACGGCTTCGCTCAGCTGAAGGGTGGTTTCGATGCCCGTGTTGTGGTGGAGGTCGCGTGCGCGCTCTTCCCTGCGGACCGCAAGGATCAGGTCGTTCTGGTGCCATCCCGCCCGCAAGAGGCCAGCAGCGAAGATCTCGCCCATCGAACCTGCACCGAGCACGGCAACTGTTGGTCGTTCCATGCCCTCAGGTTATCGCATCGACCCGATCAGGCCCCAGCAACAAGGCTGTTGATGGCGAAGGCGAACCGCTGTGCCATGGTGTCGTCGTATCCCACGAAGCGGACGGAGGCGAGCGACGTG
>CAJQOW010000209.1 GCA_905480055.1 uncultured Acidimicrobiia bacterium | reverse complement strand
CGAAGTTCCACGCACCGCAGATGATCTCGAGAACTTCAGTCCCGACGTCCACCTTCGTCAGGCGTACCTTGTCGGCGTTCGGATGGGGTGCCACCTCGAGGATCTTGCCGACGACGACACCCGTGAATGCCGGACCGACCGTACGCCAGTCCTCGACCTCGTGCCCGAGGTTCTCGAATGTCTCGATGAGCTGCTCGGGCTCCATATCCGGGATGTCAACGAATTCCTTCATCCATGAGAGTGTGAACTTCATCGGTACTGCTCCAGAACTCGAACATCGGCGTCTGCGAGAGGCCTGATGTCTGTCATGCCGTGGCGGACCATCGCCATCCGCTCCGCTCCAACGCCGAAGGCGAAACCCGTCACGGCCTCGGGGTCATATCCGACGTGCTCGAACACGGCTGGGTTCACCATGCCGCAACCGAGCAACTCCAGCCACTGGCCGTTGGTGTAGGCATGCATTTCGGCGGATGGCTCCGTGAACGGGAAGTAGTGCGGAATGAACTTGACCTTGGTGTCTCGGCCGAAGAAGCGCCGAGCGAATTCGGCAAGCGTGCCCTTCAGATCTCCGAAGGTGATGTTCTCGTCCACGGCCAAGCCCTCGATCTGGTGGAACACTGGCAAGTGGGTGGCATCCACGGCATCGGCCCGGAAGGCACGTCCCGGTACAACCACGTAGACCGGTGGTTCATGTTCCTCCATGTACCGTGCTTGCATCGGCGAGGTGTGGGTGCGCAACAGAATCTCTTCGTCCTGGTCTCCGTAGTCGAGATAGAGCGTGTCGCTTTCCATGCGGGACGGATGGGTTTCGGGGATGTTGAGAGCCGTGAAGTTGTAGAACTCCGTCTCCGCCTCGGGTCCGGTCGCAACGGTGTATCCGAGTCCCACGAAAATGTCGACGATCTCGTCCATGGTCTGTTGGATGAGATGCAGGCTGCCTCGTTCGGGTACGCGCCCAGGAAGCGTGACATCGACGGCATCGGCGGCCAACGCTGCGTTCTGTTCCGCACCGGCGAGCGTTGCCCGACGCTTCTCCAGGTCTGCCGTGAGGGCCGTGGCGACATCGTTGATGCGCCGTCCCTCTGCTCGCCTCGCCTCGGGATCGTCAATGGAGCCCAGTCCGCGTCGGGCGGCCGCAATCGGCGACTGCTTGCCAACAGTGTTGAGCTCGATCTCGTCGAGTTCAACGACGGTTGCTGCTGCTGCGATCCGTTCGGGTGCGTTCGCGGTGAGTTCTTCGAGAGATTCCATGGGTTCGGGGAGGTTAGTGCTGGTTGACATGCCTCTCACTTCCTTCGATTGGGTGAGAGTCGGCCCCAGGCGCAGGAAAGCCCGGGGCATGACTCCCGGGCAGTTGTGGTGCGTAGCTGGCGACGCGCTAGGTGGCCCGGGCGTGTTCGCCCGTAAAGGTCACCTTCGTAAATCGTTGGCTGTGCATGGTTGAGCATCGTATCAGAGCCGTCCAGAAACGCAATGCCGGTCGAGCTCGACCACCGTCTCGGTGCCGATTAGGCCAAGGTGTGCATGGCTAAAGCCGCTGCGATCGCGGCGTTGAGGCTCTCGGTGCCGGAGGCCATCGGGATGGTTGCAGCCATGTTCGCCCCTTCAACGATGGCATCGGGCAGTCCGTGGGCTTCAGAGCCAACGAGCAGGCAGGAGGGCTCGCTGCCCTCGCGAAGGGCCTCTCCACCGTCGACGATCAATGCGACGGTTGTGAGCCCTACCGATGCCGCATCGGCAAGGGGATCGTGGGAGATCGCAAGGTGGATGCGCAAGGTCACTCCGGCTGCAGCGCGCAGCGCTTTGGGTGACCAGGGATCTGACGTGGTGCCGAACGTTGCAGCATCCCAGCCAAGCGCGGCTGCCGTGCGCACAATCGTTCCCACGTTGCCAGGGTCCGAAACGTCGACCAAACACACCGTGCGGTGGTATCGAATGGTGCTGGCCTCTGGTACCTCGATCACAAACAGTGGTCCGAGTGGGTGCTTCGTGTCGGACGCTGATTGAAGGACGGCCTCACTGACCACCGTCGCCTCGATCCCGAGAGATGCCGCATACGCTGCTGTTTCGGTGTCTCCTTCGAGCAGGAAGATGTCGGTTGGGCGCGTATCGCTGGTAGCAAGGGCTTCCCTGCCGTTGGGGCCCTCGAGGATCGTGCGACCAGCCTGCTTCCTGCCTTTGGCAGTGTGGAGGGACCGAACCGTGCGTATGCGGGGGTTTGATGTCGAGGTGATCACGAGCGCATCGTACGCACCGACGCGATGAAGGGAGCCCGAAGGCTCCCTTCATCCAGTACCTGGCATCGTTCGCCTACTCGGCGGCGGCTCCGTTTGCCACCTCGACGAGGGCAGAGAAGGCATCCGGATCGCTGACAGCCATTTCGGCCAGCATCTTGCGGTCTACCTCGACATCAGCAGCCTTGAGACCAGCCATGAAGCGGGAGTAGGTCGTGCCGTTGATGCGGGCCGCAGCGTTGATGCGCTGGATCCACAACCGACGGAACTGACCTTTGCGTGCACGACGATGGTCGTAGGAGTCCTGCATTGCATGCATG
>CAJQOW010000208.1 GCA_905480055.1 uncultured Acidimicrobiia bacterium | reverse complement strand
GCTGGTAGTGCTCGGCGCTGATGGCGATGAACAGCGCCGACGCCTCGACGAATACGGTTGCATCAGCTTCGATCACGCCCTCAGCGGTCACCTTGGAGCCGTCGACATCCGACAGCCATGCGCGGCCGGTCACCGTCACGCCGAGGGGAATGGGTTTGCGATAGTTGGTGTCGAGCTTGGCTGTCACACCGGGGGTGCCATACACCACGGGGACATACCCGAGAAGATCGTCCATGAACGCAGCAATCGCCCCGCCGTGGATCGTGCCCGGGCCTCCCTCGAATCGATCGTGGAAGTCGAGGTCGGCGATGATGTCGGTCCCGTCGAGGCGAGGGGTGACCCCGAGGCCATGCTGTGCGTCCGGGCCACACCCCCAGCAGTAGTTTGTATGCGTCCCGGAAAGCTTCGCAATGCCAGAAGTGAAGGCCACGCGGTTTCCCGTGATGAACCGATAGCCGGGCTGTGTCATCGGTTCAGAGGTATTCCAGCCACGCAGGATGCGAGGTCAGGGTGCCCTTCACCGTGCCCATGTAGAGCTCCTGGGCACGCCTGGTGACGGGTCCAGGTTTCCCATCGCCTACCGGCCGATCATCGATCTCACGGACGGGCGTGACCTCTGCGGCGGTTCCTGTGAAGAACACCTCGTCCGCGTAGTACAGGTCGGTTCGAGAGATCTGGGTCTCGTTGATGGTGTATCCGTCCTCGGTGAGCAGGGTGTACACCGAGTCCCTGGTGATGCCGTCGAGGGCACCAGCGGATGTTGGCGGGGTGTGGACGACGCCTTTGCGCACCATGAACAGGTTTTCGCCAGAACCCTCAGCGATGAGGCCGTCGTTGTTGAGCAGGAGTGCCTCGTCGTAGCCACCACGAATGGCTGCTGTCTTCGCGAGGACCGAGTTCATGTACCCGCCCGTGCCCTTGGCGTCCGGCATGAAGGCGTTCTGGCCAATTCGACGCCACGAAGACACCGCAACACGGATCCCGTTCTGCAAGCCTTCCTCCCCGAGGTAGGCGCCCCATTCCCAGGCCGCAATGATCAGGTGGACCGATGCGCCAGCGGGGTTCAGTCCCATCGATCCGGTGCCAAAGAAGGTCAACGGTCGGATGTAGCACGAGCCGAGCCCGTTCACCCTGATGGTTTCCTTTGCCGCCTCGACGAGCTGGTCGAGGTCGTAGTCGAGGGGGATGCCGAGCGCTTTGCTCGACCGCTTCAGCCGATCCATGTGATCGGTCAGCCGGAACACTGCCGGCCCGGTCGGCGTGTCGTAGGCACGAATGCCCTCAAAGGCTCCCGTCCCGTAGTGGAGGCCGTGCACGAGGACGTGCACCTTGGCGTCCTCCCACGGAACCAACTCTCCGTCCATCCAGATGAATTCTGTGGCGTCCATGGGGTCAGTTTGGCACGACGCCGGCGGCTGTGTGGTCAGTCGTCCACATGGGCCTTGTGCCATTCGAGGATTGCGTTGAACCGCTCGACACGGTGTTTGGGGGTTCCGCTTCGCGACAGCTCGTGCCCCTCATTGGGTGGGAACAGCAGCAACTCCGTCTCGGTCCCTTGCCGGTACAGCAGGGTGAAGAGCTGCTGACCCTGCTCGGCGGGGGTTCGGAAGTCGCCTTCGGAGTGAATGACGAGCGTGGGCGTGGTGATCGCATGCGCACGCGAAAGAGCGCTCGCTCTCCATATCTCGTCGGCATCCTTCGGCACGCTCCGATCGTGGTAGAGCTCGTTGAACCAAGGAATGTCGGACGTGCCACCGAATGACACGAAGTTGTAGACCCCTCGCTCGGCCACCGCTGACTGGTACCGCTGGTCCATCGAGGCGATCATCACGGTCGATAGCCCGCCGTACGATCCTCCCATGATGCCCATTCGGTCGGTGTCGAGCCGCGGGAAACGCTCTGCCGCAGCGAACGGTGCCAGCATCAGATCCGCCTGGTCCGGCGGAACGTCTTCGCCCCAACGACCGACGGGTACTGCCTTGTGCTCGTCCCCGTATCCAGACGAGCCCCGGGGATTGACACCGACGACGCCGTAGCCAGCGCCGACATACACCTGGAACTCGTCGAAGAATCCCCAGCTGTATTGGGCGGCGGGGCCTCCATGGATGTTCAGCAGGATCGGCACGGCCTCAGTACCCGGTGGAAGTAGAACCCAGCCGTGGATGTCGTGTCCCTCCGACTCGTAGGTGAACTCGACGGGTTCAACGAGGCCTGCGGCGCTCGCAAATCCGTGGTTGAGATCGGTGATTACTGTTTCAGACTCACCATCCCATCGGAAGACCTCACCGGGGTTGGTGGGCGATGTTGCTGTGAAGACTGCTGAGGAGCCATCGCCGGCCGGGTCCCAGCCGGTTATCACCCGATCGCCTCCTAGGACGTGGGACACCGCTCCGTCGCTGGCAATCGAGATCACCCTCTGGCTGCCACGGTCTTCGATGAGCGTCTCGATCGTGCCGTCGTCGAGGAAGCGAGGGCCCGCAAGGAATCCTGGAGGATGGCCGGGCATGAGATCCCTGTCGAGGTCCGTGATGCGGACGAGTGAGCCGTCCGGCGAAAGCGTCTGGAGCGGCAACGCATCGAGGGTCATCCGGTCGCGCCGTTCGCCAATCACGTAGAGCTCGCCCGACGGGGCATAGCCGGCCCAAGCCCACGCACCTCGGGGAGTGACGGTCTCTGGCTGCCCGCCCGTGCTTGGCATGGTGAACACATACCCGAGCGGATTCACCCAACGATCGCTGTCGGTTGCGGACAGGTAGACAACGGATCGCCCATCGGGACTCCAGGCACCGGAATGCTCGCTGTGCGGCCCGCTGGTCAGTTGGCTGCAGTCGCCTGACCTGACGGAGTAGGTCCAGAGGTGCGTTCGTTGCAGGTATGTCCAGCCGAGATTGTCGAACCGAAAGGATGGATCAGTGATGCGTCGCGGAGCACGCGAGCGTTCATCTTCGTCGTCGATACCGTCGATGTATTCCGGCACGGCCAGCAGGATCTGGGATCCATCCGGCGACCACGCAATCGACGAAACACCGAGTTCGAAATTCGTGACGACCTTGGCCTCTCCCCCATCGATCGGGAGCAATGCGAGCTGGGGACGATCCGTCTTGGATGATCCCTTGCGGAGGAAGGCAAGAGTTTCGCCGTCGGGTGACCATCGAGGTGAGCGGTCCGACCGGCCCAAGGTCAGCTTCCGAGCTTCCGTCCCATCGTGGAGCCACACCTGTGACACATACTCGTCCGCCTCGAGGTCCATATGTGTGACGACGAATGCCGTCCGAGCTCCGTCTGGATGCACGTGTGCATCTGACGGGGTTACGTAGTCACCCAGCTGGTCCGGCTTCATTGTGCTCCTGGCGTCGCTCGTCGGCCACGGTAGTAACTCGTGTGGGAGCAACGGGAAGCTCTTCCCGTCCTGGGGAGCTCTCGGGCTTGGACGCGGAGCGCTGATACCGTTGCGCACGATGAAGAGACTCGTCGCATCCGGATTCGGAGTTGGACTCATCCCCGCGAAGCTGTGGGGATCCGACAACGGCGCCGGGACATTTGGTGCCGGCCTTGCTGCACTGCTGGGCCTGCTGTGGTGGAACCAGCCCTGGTGGCTACATGCTGGTGTGTTCATCGTGTTCGCAGGGTTGTCGCTGTGGTCGGCTCGACCGTTTGCTGACGACCACGCCGATCCGGGCTGGATCGTCATCGACGAAATGGCCGGAACCTTCGTTGCGGTGATTGGGCTCGCAGGGTGGCCCTGGCTCGTCGCTGTCGTCGTTGCCAGATTGGCCGACATCTTCAAGGTGCTCCCTGGCGTGCCCCAGGCCGAGGAACTCCCCGGCTCATTTGGAATCACGATGGACGATGTCGTTGCAGGGCTGTATGGACTCGCGGCCGGATGGCTCGTGTGGTGGCTGCTCTAGGGCCGTGCGACTCAGCTCAGATCCACGTATCGAGCTGCTGCGATGCCCTCGAGATCGAGGAGACCGGCCTGTTCGTCGTCTGACAACCCACGATCGAGTGCAATGCCCATCATGGCTGCGACCCCGTCATGCGAACGCCCCACAACCATGTCTGTGATGTTGTTCTGGATATCGCCGAGGTAGGTGCCAACTCGCCCAATGCACCCAGGGATGTCCTCGTTGCGAATCAGCAGCATGTGATCGGTCAGCGGAACCTCGATGGCATTCCCCTCAAGGCCGACCAGAGCGGCACCCTTGCGGGCCATATAGGTCCCTGCGACAGTCCGGTGCTTGCCGTTGACTTCACCGCTGATGCGGATGACGGACTGGTAGTCGTCGACCTCCAGTTGCGCCTCCTCGATCACCGACACTCCCCTGGCTTCGGCAATCAATGGCGCATTCACATAGCTCACGGGCAGTTCGCTGCTGGCAGACAGGGTGCCTTTCAACGCCGACAGGGCTATCGGCTTGACCGGATCCTCAGCCAGCTCGCCTCGGACCGTCACCGTCAACTCGGACGGGAGTCCCTTGGCGAGGGCGGTGAAGATCTTGCCCAGGTCTTCGGCCACGGAGATGAACGGTTTCAGTCGTGGAGAAACCGAAGGGCCAAGGTCGAGGTTCACCGCACTCAGGACGAGCTCACCCTCCAGCGCTGCTGCCACTGCCTTGGCGACTGCAACGCCCGCCTTCCCCTGAGCCTCCTTCGTGCTGGCGCCGAGGTGGGGCGTCACCGTGATCTGCGGAATTGCAAACAGTGGG
>CAJQOW010000207.1 GCA_905480055.1 uncultured Acidimicrobiia bacterium | reverse complement strand
AGCACGCTGACGAGCGATGTGTCCTTCATCAGCGCGATCAGGTCGTTGCCAAGGGCGGGAAGCATGTTGCGCACCGCCTGGGGCAGCGTGATCGTCCTCATGATCTGGGCCTCCTTGAGGCCGACAGCCTTCCCCGCCTCGATCTGGCCTGCAGGCACCGACTGGATTCCGGCTCGGAACACCTCGGCAATGAACGCCGCATAGAACAGGGACAGGGCGGCGGTGGCTCGCATGGCCTCGTTGACGGCACGCGGTTCGAGCTCCAGGAGGCTTGTAAACGACGGAACGATCACGAGGGCGATGAGGAAGATCCACACAAGCATTGGGACGCCACGCACGAACTCGATGTACAGCGTTGCGGAGTTCCTGATGATCACGACGGCGATGTCCTGGCGCACCGAGGCCAGAACAGCCACTCCCCACAGGACGGCGAGCATGATGATCTTCTGCGTGGGCTCAACCGCCGATTGGAAAACGAGAAAGGTGCTGACACCGGCGACAGCAATGAACAACGCCGACCAATACCACCGTCTGCCTTTGTACTTGGCAAGTCTGAGGAGCGCGACAATCAGCCCGATCACCGTCGAGATGAGGAACGATGCACCCGTCAGGATGAGTGTGAGCGCAAGGCCCTTGGTGAGGCGCAGCGGAACGGGGAAGATTGCATCGAACGCGTTGCGAAAGTCATCGTTGGTGAGGATCGCGACGCCCATGAAGACGATGATTCCCACCATCGCAACCAGCCACCACGGGAACTCCTTTGCGTCCCACGTGATGGTGCTCGCAGAGGTTGTGCCGGGAGCGGGGTTCAGGGGATCATTCTCGTCGGTCGTCGTCACGGAAGCTCCTTCGGAAAGAAATACGCCGGGCCCTCGCAGGCCCGGCGCATCCTAGGGTGACCGATTGTCGGTCGTTCGTTGTCCAGTGGTGTCTACTCGGTGTACGCACCGTCGCCGATGTCGTCGTACGTCACCGTGAATGCGTCCGTGAAGTACTTCACGCCGAGTTCATCGAGCGTGCCATCAGCCTTCAGGAGCGCGAGTGCCGTGTTTATCGGTTCGACGAGGTCGGACCCCTTCGGGAAGATGAACCCGAGCGGATCACTCTGGAGGGCCCCGTCGATCGTCTTGATCTGATCGGCGTTCACACCCACGTATCCCTGCCCTGCGGCGTCGTCGATGATCACGACGTCAACTTCGCCATTGATCAGTGCCTGGATGGCGAATGGGAACTGGTCGTATGCCTTGATGCGGTCTGCGCCGACAAGCTCCTCTGCGAGCTCGTAGTTCGTCGTACCGACCTGGGTGCCCACGATGGCGTCGCCACTGATGACAACGGTCGTGTCTGCGAACCGGTCGTCATCGAGCCGTGCGATGAACTTCTGCTCCACCACCATGTATGGGTCGGAGAAGTCGACGACCTCTGCGCGCTCATCGGTGATCGAGATGCCGTCGCCCGCCGTGTCAACCACCCCTTGCGATACCTGGTCGATCATCGGATCCCACTGCATCGGGACGAAGTCGGGTGTGCAGTTGATGAGGGCACAAATCGCAGCGAATGCGTCGTAGTCCCAACCAGCTGGTTCGCCGCCATCGGCAGGGATGTAGTTGAACGGCAGGTACGCGTTCTCGACCGCGATGCTTATCGTGCGACCTTCGAGATCGGGAACGTCTGTTCCGCTTCCTTCCGTCGTTTCTGTTGCTGACGACGTCGTGGTGTCTCCGCTGTCGTCGCTGCTGCACGCAGCAGCCACGAGGCTGAGAGCCAACACGAGAACAGCAATGCTCCATGTTTTCTTCATTGGTTGGTTCCTCCGTTGAGTGATGCGCCTGTGGCGCACCATGAACGGTACTCCATTGTGAGGCTCGTCGGAAAGTCGAGTGTGCGTCTGTCTCTTCAGGTGTGGCCTAAGGTTCTGCCCACATGGAACGCAAGACCAAGATCGTCGCAACGCTTGGACCTGCAACCGACACCCCGGAGATGCTTGAGAAACTGATCTCTCGCGGGATGAACGTTGCGAGGTTCAATTTCAGCCACGGCACGCACGAAGAACATGCCGACCGACTCCACCTCGTTCGCCGTGTCGCAGACGACTTGGATGTGCCGGTTGCTGCGATGCAAGACATCCAGGGTCCCAAGATCAGGGTCGGCAAGTTCCCTGGTGGATCCATCATGCTCGAGAAGGGCGCCGAGGTCCGAGTGATGCCTGGCGAGGGCATGGGCGGCGAGACGGCGATCCACGTCGCGTACCTCGATGATGTCGCGATGGAAGTGGGCGGGAAGATCGTCCTGGCGGACGGGCTCATCGAGCTGCGAGCTGTCGCTGTCAGTGCAGATCAAATCGATGCGGTCGTGACCACGGGTGGGAAACTCAAGGATCACAAGGGTGCGGCGTTTCCCGGAGCGAAGTCCTCCGTGCCATCCGTGACTCCCAAGGACGAGATCGATCTGGCCTTCGGCGCCACGCTCGGATTCGACCTCCTCGCAGCCTCATTCGTCAATTCTGGCCGAGATATTCGGACCGTTCGCAGACTCGCTGGTGACGTCAAGATCATTGCGAAGATCGAGACTGCGTTAGGGTACGCCAACCTCGACGACATCCTGAGCGAGGCGGATGGAGCCATGGTTGCGCGAGGCGACCTGGGTATCGAGCTGTCGCTCGAGTCGATACCTCGGGCCCAGAATGACATTCTCCACCGAACCAACTCAGCGGGGAAACTGGCGATCACGGCGACAGAAATGCTTGAGTCGATGATCTCGTCTCCTCGGCCGACACGGGCCGAGGTCACCGACGTCTATCGATCCGTCATGGACGGAACCGATGCGGTGATGCTCTCCGCGGAGACCGCCATTGGTGAGTACCCGAGCCGGGCAGTCAACGTCATGGCCACGGTGTGCCAGGAGGCAGAGTCATCTCCGGACTGGGGGAGGGCTGCAGGAATCTCTGGACTTTCCGAGGGTGCTGCCTTCGCATCGGCGACGGCCGAGGCGTCCGTTGACACTGCCGATCGGCTCAACCTGTCAACGATTGTCGCCTTCACCGAGTCGGGAACCACGGCCAGGCTCTTGTCCAAGTACAAACCCAGGGCCGATGTCTATGCGTTCACGCCATCGGTGGTCACCTACCGGCGTATGGCCGCTTACGGCGGCATTCGGCCAATGCTGCTCGATCGCGTCCACTCGACCGATGACATGATTGCGGTGGCCGAGGCCCAGCTCCTGGAATCCGGTCTGGTCGATCGGGGCGAGGGTGTGGTCATGGTCGCGGGAATACCGCCGAACCAGTCGTCGTCCACCAACCTGATGAAACTGCATGTGATCGGGTCAGGTGACGTTCTGCATCCCAGGCCGTAGCTGACGAGCACGCGATCTGGCCTAGGATTCCGAGCCGACGCCGCCAACGAGGAGTAGCTGTGGGTCAGCGGATCGAAATCGACGATGCCAGAGTGGTCGACAGTTCTTTGATCGTGTCCACGAATCGCAGCCTGACCGGCACCGACGGTGAGGGCTACGACGCTGCCGATGACACCACCGATGTCGACACCTTCGGTGCGAAGGCTTCCGCGGAGCTCTTCTCGTCGGACGAGGGCATCTCGCGGATCTACGTCGAGTCCAACGTCTTGGTCATCACCCGATCAGATGGTTGGGACGATGCGACTGCGGCGTCGGCCCAGAAGGTCATCGAGGATTTCTTCCTGTTCTATCCGGGGGCCTAGCTTCGCCGAGCACGGTCGATCAGCCGTCGCCTCCGTCGCCATCGCCGTCCCCTCCGCCATCTCCACCGCCGGTGCCATCCCAGACTCCGACGGTCAACGTGACGGTCGAGCCTGCGTTCACCCACGCACCCGAAACAGGATCCTGTGACTGGACGACGTCGTTCTGGCTTTCTTCGGACACCGAGACATCGGCCCTGGCGGCAAGGAGACCCGCTTCCTGAAGCACCACGAGGGCATCAGACCAGGTGAGTCCATCCACGGTTGGAGCCTGGATTGGACAGTTGATCGGTTCACCTGAAACCTCGCACGGATGGACCCGGTACTGCTCTGTGAGCGTGGCGTAGCGCCAGGTCAGGCGAAGGTCGGTTTCCTGTGTCCCATCAGGATGGGTCACGATGCGGTTCACCCGAACGAGGAATCCGTCGATTCCGCTGCGTTCCTTCACCCGGTCGCCAGGGTTGAGGGTGTCTTCCTCGTCGGCGATGAGTTCTTCCTCGAATTCGATGATGTCCTGGCGTTCGGACGTCTCGGATGTGCAATCCTTGCCCCCGTTGTCTCCATACATCTTCACGGTGACACTCGTTGCGGTGTAGGCGGTCTTGATGATCACCGGTGCGTCCGTGTTGTTGCGGAACCTCACATCGGGATGTGGGTACCCGAGCGTTGCTTCGAGGCCCTCCGGATAGCGGCTGAAGGAGAGCGAGTGTGGCCGGTGCTCGACATCCTCCAGGCACGCATAGAACACCGTGTTGAACAGCGTCGTACCGAACTGGCTCACCCCACCGCCGATATTCGCCGGGTGGTCACAGCAGTACGGGGCACCGTTGATGATTGCCGGTGCGGCCACGTAGCCCTTCGCTTCAGTTCGCTGCCCCACCGTGTCGTTGATCGACCACTCACGTCCTGGCTGGACGATGGCTCCATCCACGTCGCGCGCCATCTGCTGGATGTTGATCACCCGGTCCTCGCCCGAGGGGTGCTTCGTGGTGAACGTGGCGAGTAACTCGAGCTCTGTGTATCGCTCGGCGTCCGCCGTCGTGAAGGCGGGTGCGCCGCCCACGAGCAGCGGGAATGGGCCCTCACCACTGCCAAGAGCAGCGTTCTTCATGGAGATGAGGAGTCCGTCGATGTCGAGCAGTGTGCCGTTGCGGCCGGAGATGACGGTGATCCGGTCGGTCGAAACGTCGACATCGAACTGGGCATTTACGGGGTCGAGTTCGTACTCGGTGCGTCGCGGCTGGAGGATTTCGAGTACCCGATCGGCGTCGAACCCGATATCGATGGATTCGCCATCGTCGGCGATGACTGCCTTCGCTGCCGAGGCGAGCTGAGCCTCGGAGAACGTCGCCCTGAACGCAATCTCCCGGGCGACGAGGGCGATCTCAGAGTCGATCATTTGGGAGAGGACGGCGGCTGCGCTGTCGAGGTCCGCCTGCGTCAGGTTGGGGTTGGACGTGACCACCGGAATGGTTGCCCCGGCCTTCTCCAGTGTCGACATCTCCTCGACCACCGCGTCCCGTGCAGCCTCCCTGTCGATCTTCTCGCCTGCCCGCGGGTAGGTGGGGGAGACGGTTCCTTCGATG
>CAJQOW010000206.1 GCA_905480055.1 uncultured Acidimicrobiia bacterium | reverse complement strand
CGCGGCCGCGGCACGGAAGTCGACCGAGTTCACAATTGTCAGCCTTGCCATCTTCTACACGATGACCCTGTTCGTGGGCCTCGCAGCAATGATGCTGCTCTATCCGTTGCTCACCGATCTCATCAACCAGGGCGAGATCGGCAAGGCCACCAACACTGCGGTTGCAGAACTGGGGGCGTTGCTCGGGGGCCGCGGCTCGCTCGGTGGCGACGTACTCCTGGGCATCGTGCTTGCGGGAGCCATGGCGGCGATCCTGAGCTCGGCCGTGGGTCTCCTCATCCAGATGACCACGACGGTTGCACACGACGGCTACACCGTCCTGCTTCGACCCCAGTCCTCGGAGCGCCAGCGGCTGATGGTCGCCCGAGGTGCTGGCATTGTGCTGACCATCATCGCTGTGTTGATGGCGATCTGGCTCAAGGAGGAGAACGTCGCCCAGCTCGTTGGCATGGCGTTCGGCATCGCTGCGAGCACTTTCGCACCGGTGCTGCTGCTGACGGTGTGGTGGACGCGATTCACGAGACAGGGTGTGATCGCAGGTTTCGTGGTCGGTCTCAGCGTTTCGCTGCTGTTCACGACGCTCAGATTCCTCGAGGTCGACCACTTCCTGTTCCTGCCGGTGCTGGGCAATCCGGCGCTCTACGGCGTGCCTGCGGCTTTCGTAGCTGCGATCGGCACGAGCTTGGTCACCCATGACGTTGGCGACGTTGACCACTTCATGCACCTGGCCCATGACCGTGCCGGTGCGGAGGACAACGGGGGTGCGGGACCCAGCTAGAACCGGGAGGTCGACGACTACGTGGGGCGGCGACGGCGTGGGTATCCTGCTGTTCCAGCGGCTGGTCGAACATGCGAGGACAACATCGGGATGGGTGACATGTGGCTCGACCTTCTGCCCGTGCTTTTCGCGATGATGATCTCGCCTGCCCGCACTCTCGCTGTGATTCTGCTCCTGGTCACGCCCCGGAGCATGACGACGGCGTTCAGTTACGTCGTGGGAATGCTTGCAGCCATGACTGTCCAGGGCGTGGCCCTCGCGATTGGCATGAACGTCGTCGGCCTCACCGCAGCGGACCGATCCGACGACCTTGCGACCGTCGTTGGGACGCTGTTCGTCGTTGGCGGCGTGGTCCTTCTCGTTGGTGCGTACAAGATTGCGGCGGCCCCTGTATCCGGTGGGGGTTCTCTCGCGTCAGCGCTCGAGAAACTCGAGCATGTGGACCCATCGGGTGCTTTCAAGATCGGATTCGGTTGGATCTTTGCAAGTCCCAAGCAGTGGGTGTTCGTGCTCACGGCTGTGGCGGTGATCTTCACCGCCCAACTATCAGTCCTTGCCAGCCTCGCGAACTACGTGGCCTTCGCTGTGCTGGTGCAGCTTGCGTACTTGGTAATCATTGCCGGCTATGCCGTGGCGCGCGACACCGTGAGCGCGGCACTGGATGTGGCATTCGGCTGGATCAAGAACCATCTCAGGGCAACAGCGATCGGGCTGTTCTGCTTCTTCGGTGTTGTGTTCCTCGTCAAGGGCTTCCTCGAGTTGGCGAGCTGAGCTCGACCGCATCCACCGGAGGGCTGGGGTCCTGGTCAGGCCGCGGGTAGGCCCATGGTCTCCCGAAGGTGTTCGAAGAAGCCCTCGTCGACGACGATCCGCCATTCGGCGAGCTGCTTGTCCACAACGGTCAGGAAGGCGGCGGCCTCCGTCTCAAACAGTTCCTCACCGTCGGGATGAAGCATCGACCCTGTGAACACGAACCGGATGGCGATCTGGTCGGTCTTGTTCACTCGCTTCTCGGCGAGCTCGTCGTAGAGGTCGACGTCCAGGCCCGACACCGCCTTGCGCCAGTATTCGATGTTCTTGTTGAACTGCTCCGGACCGTTTCCGTCCTCGGGTTCGAAGATGGGATAGCCATTGGCGTACCCCCTGAAGTCGGGGGCGACCATCTCCTCGGTTTCGTCGGTGTCCCCGGTCGTCCACGTGTAGAAGAGAAAACGCACGGCAGGATGATCCCCGATCGATCCGTCGTCGTTCTCCTTCTTCTTACCGAAGAACTTCTTGTAGCCCAGCGTGAGCAGGGTTGGAATGACCATCTCAACCTTCTTTCGTGAAGAGACAACCGACGATCAGGCCGGGTGGAAGCGTTGCGGCTAGCGGTTGGCACCGGACAGGGTACCGCCCAAGGGCCGTGGCTCCGAGTCGGAGCAGTCCTCGACTGACCCAGAGCCTCCCGCTGGTGGTACGTTTGGATCAATACGTCGGTGTTCGCCGCTCTGCGGTTGGCGCTGGCGATCTCGCCAACCGCAAAGGGGTTTGTCATGAAGAAGGCAGTCGTCGGAGGCTTGGTCGCAGGGGCGCTTGTCGTCGCTGCTGTTGCCGCAGCCAAGAACGCACAACCGACCGGTACGCCTGAGGAGCGTGAGGCGGCGAAAGCGGCGAAACGCGAGGAGATGTTCGCCAAGATGGCGGCGAACATGGAGTCCATGCCCGAGGACTTTCCCCCGGTAGCGCTGTTCAACAACATCGCGGCAATCCGTGAGAACACCGACCGAATTCTCGAGGCACTCGACAAGGAGTGAACGACGCGATCTCAGCCTGGACACGAGATTGATCTCCCTGAGCTCAATCGACGAATGGGCCGAGCTGATCGGGTGAATAGCGAGGGGGCCGGCGCGTAGCCGGTCCCCCTCTGCATTCAGTGGGCCGTTAGGGAAGCCCCCCGGCTACTGGCGAGCCAGAATGCGGTGGTAGGTCGCTTCGGGCGACTCGAGATGACTCACGTCGTCGTCCTCGAGTTCGATCTGCACCCATGCGAGGTCGCCCGTGAACTTGTTCCCATCGCCCGCGGGATAGTCGGGCGTGACAGGCGATGCCGTGTCGAACCCGATGTCCATGGTTTCGTCTGCTGAGAAGACGAACGGAACGGTCTTCCCGATTCGGCCCTCCGCAACAACGGCCCCATCAACGAGGAGCGTGCCTGTGCCTCCAGCACCGGGCGCTCCGCCATCGAAGTCGAACTGATACTGCACCGTCACCGGACCTTCGGGGAGGGCGTCAGGTGCCTTCACGTAGTAGAGCTCCGAGTTGAACCAGTTGTGGCAGTAGGCAATCCGCCCTTCCGTCACGTACAGCGCCCATCCTGCGAAGCGTCCGCCCTGGGCCACGAGCACGCCGTCTGCTCCTTCGGCCGGGACCTCGAACTGCGCCGTGATCGTGTGGGAGCGGTTCTTCACGTTGAGGACGGTGTTCTCCGTCAGGTGGGTCATACCGGGCCCGAACCGCATCGACTTGCGCCCCTGCTGCAACTCCGGCCGTCCAGCGATCGTCGCATTGAACCGCTCACCGGTGCGGTCGTCGATGGGGAAGACGTTGTACCTCGCCGCCTCGAGGAGGAAGAGCTGTTGCAGATCTGCAAGCTTGTCCGGCATGTCCTTGGACAGATCGTTGTTCTGCGCCCAATCGACGGTGGTGTCGTAGAGCTCCCATACATCGTCCGCAAGGTTGGGAACGGTTGCTCCTGCGCCCATTTCCCACGGCGTCCGGTGTTTGGTCACGGCTGTCCACCCGTTGTGGTAGATCCCTCGGTTTCCGAACATCTCGAAGTACTGCGTGGTGTGGCGGTCCTCTGCTTCGGGATCGTCGAAGGTGTAGTTCATTGCGACACCCTCGATCGGCTTCTGCGCGATGCCGTTCACCGAATACGGCTGCGGCAGCCCAGCTGCCTCCAACAGCGTCGGGGCGATGTCGATGACGTGATGGAACTGCTCGCGGATCTCACCCTTGGCGTCGATGCCATTCGTCCAATGCATCACCATCCCGTTGCGAGTACCCCCGAAGTGCGAGGCCACCTGCTTGGTCCACTGATACGGGGTGTTCATGGCGTGCGCCCAACCAACCGGGTAGTGGTTGAAGGCCTCGGGCGATCCGATCTCATCGAGATGCGGCAACACCTCGTCGACCGTCTCCGGCACGCCATTGAGCGCCTTGAGTTCGTTGAACGTTCCGTCGAGACCGCCCTCGGCAGAAGCCCCATTGTCGCCAGCGATGTAGATGACGATGGTGTCATCGAGGACGCCGATCTCATCAAGGGCGTCGACGAGGCGACCCGTGTGGAAGTCGGTGTGCTCAGCGAAGCCTGCGTATGCCTCCATGAGCCGAGCACCCACCAGTCGCTGGTCATCTGAGAGATCGTCCCACGCCTCAACGCCTGGAGGTCGCGCCGTCAGCTCGGTGCCCTCCGGGACAAGGCCAGCCTCGATCTGGTTGGCAAGCGTTTCAGAGCGCACCGTGTCCCAGCCGCAATCGAAGCGGCCGCGATACTTGTCGATCCACTCCTTGGGAGCGTGATGGGGCGCATGCGTTGCCCCGTACGACATGTACATGAAGAACGGCTTGTCTGGCGTCATGGTCTTCTGCGCGGTGACCCAGGAGATGGCTTGATCGACCTGTTCCTCGGTGATGTGATACCCCTCGGCAGCCGTCGCCCTTGGTTCTGTTGGGGTGGTTCCCTCGAAGAGGGTCGGCTCCCACTGATTGGTTTCCCCGGCGACGAATCCCCAGAACTTCTCGAAGCCATCCCCTGTCGGCCAACGATCGAACGGTCCTGACACCGAGGTTTCCCACACCGGTGTTTGATGCATCTTGCCGAACGCACTCGTGCTGTATCCGTTCATGCGCAGCATCTCTGCAACCGTTGCCACCGTATTGGGACGCACGGATGTGTTGCCTGGCATCGATGTCGCGACCTCGCCAACCGAACCCATCTCTGCCGAGTGATGATTCCGGCCTGTCAGGAGTGCCTGCCTCGTGGGAGAGCACAGTGCCGTCGTATGAAAGCGATTGTATGACAGGCCCCCGGCTGCGAGTCGCTCGAGCGTGGGTGTCTCGCACGGTCCGCCAAACGCCGATGTGGCTCCGAATCCCATGTCGTCGATGAGCACGATCAACACGTTCGGAGCATCAGCAGGTGGGCGGAGAGGGACGATCGGTGGTGCTGAGGCGTCGCTCGCATGCAACGCGGGCGTTGCCCGTGTCGGGAGGTCCGGAATCGGAAGGATCTCTCGGCCGATGTTCGGGTCCTGTGCCACAACTACTCCCTAGTGAGACGATGCCGCGAATCTATCACGGCAGGCAACCTCGAATCCCCGTGCGGTGGACGGGGGATCCGGGAGCCGCCCCACCGCAATCGGTCCTACCATCGCGGGACCATGGGAAGCCTCAGCTTCGGCGAAATCATCACGATTCTGGTGATCATCCTGATCATCTTTGGGCCGAAACGCCTGCCAGAGTTTGCGCGCAAGGTAGGCGAGTTGATTGCTTGGGCCCGCAAGTCGTTGCGAGACTTCACCGAGACGATCGAAGGCGAACTCGGCGAGGGCACCCAGCCGCTTGCGGATCTGAAACGAGAGTTCGACGGCGCACGCAACGACCTCACCGGAGCCATCAACTCGATCGGTGGATCAGGATCATCGCAGTCCTCGGATCGCGGCGACACAGACCGTGCGGATGGGGGAGACCAGCCCGGGAACGACACTGAGACCTCGGATTCGGAGTCAACGGAGGATCATCCGATCGACGGAGTTGGAGGTGACTCGGCCGACTCATCGCGAGTGCCCGACGATGAGGATGCGCGGGATGACTCGGCCGGGCAGGACTCGACATGAGCGAGTCGGTTGCTACCTACGCCTCTCATTTGGGTGAGCTACGAGACCGGCTGATCAAGGTCGCGATCGCCGTTGCCATCGGGTCGGTGATCGGATTCATCGTCCATGAGCAGGTGTTGGCGTTCCTCGCTGAGCCGTATCACGAAGCAGTACCGGACAGCTCGCTTGCCTTCTTCCGGCCCACGGAGGCGTTCAGCCTCGTGATGAAGATCTCGCTCTGGACGGGAGCAATCCTCGCATCTCCGGTGATCTTGTATCAGACCTGGCGATTCGTGGCTCCAGCCCTCACCCGTCGTGAGAAGAAGTGGGCCATCCCGCTGACGGCAATCTTTGTCGCCCTGTTCCTGCTCGGGATCACCGTGGGCTATCTGGCATTGTCCCGAGGCTTGGTGTTCCTGCTCGACTTCGGAGGCGATGCCCTCCAACCGGTGATTGGCGCAGACCTCTACTTCCGGTTTGCGATGCGTTTCCTCCTCGCATTCGGCATCGCGTTCGAATTCCCGGTGTTCCTCTTCGCCGCGGCCGCGTTCGGAGCGGTCAACAGTGAACAGCTTCGCAAGGGCAGGCGGTGGGCGGTGGTCGTCATCCTGCTCGTGGCTGCGTTCATCACCCCGACCGGGGATCCGCTGACGCTCATGATGCTTTCGGTGCCGATGTACCTGTTCTACGAGATAACGATCCTGGCTGTTCGCTTCATCCTCAAGAAGTAGAAGAAGGCAGCGAATCGCTTGCAACTGGTACCATGTGGGCCACAGACCGACGACAAACCCTTCGCGCAAGCGAGGGACACCAAGGAGACCTCACTGTGCTTCGAAACATCGGTGGGCCCGAAATTCTGATCATCCTGGTGGTCGTGCTGTTGTTGTTTGGCGCAACCCGTTTGCCGAAACTCGCTCGTTCGATCGGCGAGTCCGCAAAAGAGCTGAAGGCTGGCTTGAGCGGTGACGACTCCGAGGATGGCGACGAGACCAAGGCAGAAGCTTCTGCCGAGACGCCGGGCGACGATTCACCGTCCTGAGGTGACTGTCGCGTAGCGGCAGAACCCGGCTGGTGGTGGCAGGCGGTTGTGCCTGCGATCGCAGCTGATGCCGGTCCTGCTTGCACCTGGTCAGATAGATCTACAAAGCAACGTGGGCCCCTTTCGGGGCCCACGTTCTGTTTGTGTCGGATTGCTGTTGTGGGTGGGTCGGTGGACCCTGGCCGCTACGACGCCGCCTTGATGTCGTCGCCGTGCACGGTGAGCGCCCAGATCACGAAGACCGAGATGGCGATGAACAGGATTGCCCACACGGGGTACCAGGGAAGCCATGCGAAGGCGACCAGGGACCACAGGACGGCAATGATGACGCCGACGACGCGTGCCCACATGGCACCGGTGAAGAGGTAGAAGCCTGCTGCAAGAATCACGATGCCGAGAATGAGATGGATCCAGCCCCACGTCGAGACATCGAACTGGAAGATGTACTCCTGTCCGACGACGTAGAACGTGTCATTGGCGATCGCGATGATGCCGGTGATGATCCACCAGATCCCACCCATCACCATCATGATTCCTGCGAATGATGTCCACCCGATTGCCCAACCGCTGGGTTCGTTGTCCATTCCGGATCTCCCTCCAGATTGCGTACGGGTCTGACTCGAACGCTACCCGATGCGTTGCACGCGGTCTGCCCCAACGACTCACGTTTCACGGTGTCGTTGTTGGCGCCGATCCAACCCGGTGCCTTCTAGGTTGCCAGGTCGAGCCGTGTCAGCTCGTCCTCGAGGTGTCGCCGCTCTGTCTCCCTCGGCGCAAGAGCTCGAGCGCGCAGCATGGACTGTTTGGCCTCTTCGAGCCGACCCACCTGGCGCAATGATGAGGCCGTGGCGGCATGGAGCAGGTAGTACGAGTCGAGGTCGTTGGCGATAGCGGCGTACTCGTCGAGCGCTGCCTCGTGGCCCGCAACCTCCCCGATCGCAATCGCTCGATTGAGCGCGACGACCGGGGTGGGGTGAAGCGAGTACAGGTGGTCGTAGAGGGTCACGACCTGTGGCCAGTCGGTGTCCTCGAAGGTTCGCGCATCGTCGTGGACCGCCTGGATCGCAGCCTGGAGTTGGTAGGGCCCGGGTTGGTCGTGCCGAATGCACGCTCGAGCGATGCCCTGACCCTCGGCGATCAGCGACTCGTCCCAGAGGGATCGATCCTGGTCCCTCAGCACGACCAGCTCGCCGTTGGAACGGCGTGCAGGCATCCGGGCCTCGGTGAGGATCATGAGTGCGAGCAGTCCAGCTGCTTCGGGTTCGTCCGGCATAACGTCGACGAGCGCCCTGCTCAGCCGAATGGCATCGCTTCTCAACGATGCACGGTCCGGGTCGTCCGCCCCGGTGTTGTAGATGAGGTACATGACGGCCAGGACAGAACGGAGCCTGTCTGGTAGATCTGCGTCGGCTGGCACGCGATACGGGATCTTGGCTGCCTTGATCTTGTACTTGGCTCGAACCAATCGTTTCGCCATGGCTGCCTCGCTTGTCAGGAACGATCGGGCAATCTCGTCCACTTGCAGGCCGCCGAGCAGCCGCAGCGTCAGCGCGATCTGGTGCTCGGCGCGAAGCGCAGGGTGGCAGCACGTGAAGATCAAGCGAAGTTGGTCGTCGTGCATGAGCTCGTGGTCCTCCCATTCCTCGGGGTCGAGCTGCCATGCGGTTTCGAGTTCGGGGCCGTACTGTGCGTAGATCTCCCTGCCCCGCGTTTCCCGACGTCGGTGGTCGATGGCGCGGTTGCGTGCAGTCGTGATGATCCAACCGGCAGGGTTCTGCGGGATGCCATTCGTTGGCCATCGCTCGCTTGCGATCACAAACGCCTGCTGGACCGCATCTTCGGCGAGCGTGATGTCGCCAAAGATGCGGGTCAGCGTTGCAACAGCCTGGCCGTAGACCTCTCTGAAGACTCGCTCGACCTCTGATGGCTCTGGACGGCCTGGAGAGGATCGAGCCACGTACTCAGGCGCTGCGAGAGTCGTGGAAGGGCCGTACTTCGATCGGTGCGTGCACGGTATCGACGACCTTGCCTGCCCACGTCAACGCCTCATCGAGGTCAGCGGCATCGATGACGTAGAAGCCGGCGATATGCTCCTTGGACTCAGCAAACGGTCCGTCGGTAATGACCATGTCTCCGTCGTTTGATCGCACCACCGTTGCGGCATCAGGCCCATGGAGGCCGCCGGTGAAGACAAACGCTCCGGCCGCTCGCATTTCGGCCTCGAGGTTGTTGATCTGCTCCATGAACGCCTCCATCTCCTCGGGGGATGGCTGCTTTCGTTCTTGACCCTCGACCATGTGAAGGGACAACAGGTACTGGCTCATTGGGGCTCCTCATTCCGGTGCGGGCGCTTCCCGCGTTCACCCTACCTACGAACGAGAACGACCCTGGAGGACAGGTCGCGCCGGATTTCTCGATGGTGCTCCGTATCCGGCGGCTATGTCGCAGTGCTGGAGGTTTGAACAGTTGTTCTATTTACTAAACAGGTGTACAATTCTCGAGTAGTCGCAAAGAGGTCGGGCACCGTGCCGACGGATGATCGCACCACCAAGGCAAAGATTCGGGACGCCGCAATCACCGAGATTGCAGAACGCCCTGTGGGCGCACCGACCGTCCGCGACATTGCCGCCGCCGCCGGCGTGTCGCCGGGTTCCGTCATCCACCACTATGGATCGATGGACGGCCTCCATCAGGCCTGCAACGAACATGTGGCCTCAGTGATCCGCGCATACAAGAGCGAAGCCGTCTCCACTCAACAAGGCTTCGATCTCCTCGGTGCGTTGCGTGGACTCGGCGACCTCCCGATTGCCGGGTATCTGGCCAAGGCAGCGCTGGGGGACTCTCCGATTGTTGCGAAACTGATAGACGACCTCATCGATGACGCCGTCGCCTACACCGAGTTGGGTGTTGCGGCTGGCACGATCAGTCCGTCGCCGGACCCCAGGGGACGAGCAACCGTCCTGATGATGTGGTCGCTTGGCGGCATGCTGCTGAACCAGCACATCGATCGCCTCCTCGGCGTAGACCTCACCGATCCGGAGGCGCTCGCTTCGCCCGATGCCGAGCGCTACACGCGATCAGCCCTCGAGATCATGGGGAGGGGCATCCTGACCGACGACTACGCCGAGCAGATGAGCCGTTCGCTCGATGCTGCCTATGGCCCGATCTCGACCGATTCACTGAATGAAGACCCGGAGGAAACACCATGAACGATGCAGTTGCCATCCACACCGCTGGACTCACCAAGCACTACGGGGACGTCCAGGCATTGGTGGATCTGGACCTCGATGTGCAGCGAGGTGAGATCTTCGGTTTCCTCGGACCGAACGGGGCTGGCAAGACCACGACGATCCGGTCGTTGATGGACGAGATCCGGCCGACTGCTGCATCCGCGACCATCGTGGGTCTCGATACCCATGCGGACTCGGTCCAGATTCGCAACCACATCGGATACATCCCGGGCGACCTTGCGATGTATCCGAACCTCACCGGCAAGGACACCATCACCTACTTCGCCAACCTTCGAGGTGGCGTCGATTGGGATTACGTGAACACCCTCGCGGATCGACTCGAGGCAGATCTTTCGAGAAAGGTCGGCGATTTGTCGACAGGCAATCGCCAGAAGGTTGGCATCATCCAAGCGTTCATGAACCGGCCAGAGGTGCTGATCATGGACGAGCCCAGCTCCGGTCTCGATCCGTTGGTCCAACGAACGTTCCAGGAGATGATGAAAGATGTGACGTCGAACGGATCGACGGTGTTCCTGTCGAGTCACACGCTGTCGGAGGTCCAGCGGGTTGCCGACCGTGTCGGGATCATTCGCGCTGGACACCTCGTCGCGGTCGAGGGAGTCCAGGAGCTGCGCTCGAAAGCCATTCGGCGGGTGGAGCTCTATTTCGACGGTCCGGTTGATGCGGGTGTCTTCGAGGCGGTCGCTGGTGCGCGCGATGTAGAGGTTCGGAATCACCATGTGACGCTGTCCTTCGACGGCAACATGGAGGAACTGCTTCGTGCGGCCTCGACCCACTACACGATCATGGACATCAACTCGCAGGAGGCCGACCTCGAGGAGATCTTTCTCACCTACTACCGCGAGGAGGTGTGAACGTGGCGGTGACCCTCACCAACGTATTCACCAAGACCTCCAGGGATCGATGGAAGAGCACCGTGATTGGAGCCGTCGTGCTCGCTGCCCTGCTCTTCTTCGGCATGGCGGTGTATCGAGACATCGATGTCTCGTTCTGGGACGAGCTTCCGGAGGCCTTCCGGAGCATGTTCGGCATTCCCGATGGCGCAGATGTCGGGGGTCTGGCTTACGGGGCGATCTACTCGGGGTACGGTGCCCTGACGATGGCAGCCATTGCATTGGCAGCCGGAGCCGTTTCGATCGCAGGCGAGGAGAAGAACGGGACCATCGGCCTGCTGTTGGGCGATCCTGTGAGCCGAACGAAGGTGTACCTCGAAAAGGCGGCTGCACTCGTCGCAATCACCGCTGTTGGCTTCGTGATCCTCTGGGCAGCAGCGATTGCGGCACCGGCCATGCTCGACGTCGACATAGGGACGATGAACATCAACGCATTGATGGTGATGATGTTCCTCAACGCCCTCTTCTATGGGTTCATGGCGACGGCGCTTGGTGCCTGGACAGGAAAGGCGTCGATAGCCATTGGGGTGACATCGGCAGTGATGGTGGTTTCGTTCATCGCCTCCGGGCTCCTTCCCCTCATCGAGCCGATCGCAGACCTGGTCAGAGTCTTCCCGTGGTACTACTTCGCGTCATCGGATCCGCTGGCCCGTGGGATGGATTGGGGCCACTTCGCCGTGCTGGCTGGCGGTGCTGCGGTGTTCGCGGTTCTCGGTGTCGTCGGTGTCAACCGCAGGGACCTCCGTGGCCAGTCGGTCGGGACAAAGTTGATCGATAGGTTGCGAGAGAACCCGCTCACGCACAAGGCGGCTGAGCGGTTCGCAGGGACCGCGCGGGTGTCCCGCATCTGGGTGAAGACCGCTTCGGACCATCAGGGGTTGCTCTTCGTAATCTCGGCCGTCCTGTTTGCTATGTCGTTGATGATCGGACCGATGTACAACATGCTCGACGACAGGATGCAGGCGCTGAGCGAGCAATTCCCTGAAGACCTTCTGGCGCTTTTCGGCGGGGGAGACCTCGGTACCCCAGAGGGCTTCTACCAGGTCGAGATGTTCGGTCTGATGATCCCGATCGGAATCCTCGCAGTCACGATCGCGATCGGTGCAGCAGCGATGGCAGGTGAAGAGAAGCGCAACACCATGGGTCTGCTGCTCTCGAATCCGGTCAGGCGATCGACTGTTGTCATCCAGAACACCTGGGCGATGATCCTGTACGGCATCATCGTCGGTGGAGTCTCGTTCCTCGGTGTTGCTGCCGGATCTCTCGTCGGAAATCTCGGCATGGATCTGGTGAACGTAGCCGCTGCATGCGCCCTTGCGACGTTGCTGGGGCTGGTATTCGGGGGCTTGGCACTCGCTCTGGGTGGGGCCACGGGCCGTACCGGCATCGCCATCTATGGTGCCGTTGGTGTTGCCGTGCTCACCTACATAGCGAACGGCTTCCTCCCGCTCAACGAGAGCACCGAGGCGTGGGCAAGGCTGAGTCCCTTCCACTACTACCTGAGCAGCGATCCGCTCAACACAGGCATGCACTGGGGCAACGCAGCCGTGCTGACCGGCCTGTTCCTGGTTACGGTCGCAGCCGCGGTTGTGCTGTTCGACCGTCGCGATCTGCGGACATCGGGCTGAGGGGCTCTGCGTCCGAGCGCAGCTCTAGCCAGTTCGTGTGTCAATACTCATGCCGAGTTGGTCGAGAAGCTGGGATGCTTCGGCAAGCTCAGTGACGCCCTCGGGCCGACCCGCTGCGTCCAGCGCCATTGCGTAGGCGTGCATGGCGCGTGCCTGGTCAGGTCGCGCCTGGATCTCGTCGAGCAAGGCGATCGACCGCTCGAAATCGGAGAATGCGGCATCCCAATCCGGGTCGGCGACGCTCGACATCACGATCGCCCTGTGTAGCCGTACCGCGGCTTCTCCCGAACGTGACCCTGCCCCCATTGCCTCGTTGAGCGATTGGGTATACCCCTCGGGATCCAGATCTCCGAGCTGCGCCCGTGCGGAGGCTATCCAAGCGCGTCCGAGCATCATGAACCCAGCCGCATTGCAGTACTCGCCGAGTTCAAAGCTCTTCTCGAGGTGGGGGATTGCTGACTTCGCATCACCCAACCTCAGTTGCTGGTCGGCGACGAGGAAGTTTCCAACCAGCTCGCAATACAGATTCTCGGCGTCGGCGGCGAGGTCCATGCCGCGTTGCGTGTGGACGAGGGCTTCTTCAACCTTGCCTTCAGTGGCCAGCAGCCTCCCCCTGATCAGGTTCGCATCGGCGATGGCTGTGGGATTCCCACTTCGCGCCGCGAGCAGCTCTCCACGGTCCATCCATATGCCTGCAGCTGCGAATTCGCCGTGCTGGCCGAGCACATCAGCGGTCAGGATGGCATTCATAGCGGCGTCGGTGATCAGCCCAGCCTGCTCGAGCGGGTCGACGGCACCGCTCATGAGAGCGGCGGATTGCTCGAACTCGTCGTGCGTGCGTAGCACCTGGCCCATGAGGCCCGTCAGGGATGCGGACAAGCCGGGATCACTGATCGACGGGGCAAGGGCATACGCACGGTCCATCACCTCTCGGAACGCGTCGTCGCCATACCACTCGGAACCCATCGTTCGGATGACGAGAATTAAGGACAAGACGCGGCCGATGAGATCCACGTTGCCGAGGTCCTCTGCCATGTGGCGAAGTCTGTCGAGTGTCTCGAGGCTCTCGGCGCCCGGCGTGAAGCGAATGGAAGCACGCACCGCACCGATCTCCAGCTCGAGTTGCTCCTCGGGCGTAACGGTGCCCTTGGCCTGGCGTGCGAGGTCGAGACCATTGAGGTAGAAACGATATGCCTCGTGGGTCGCGTGGCGGGCCATCGATGCTTCGGCCGCCGAATTGGTGTAGGCCAGAGCCTTCGAGGTCTCACCTGCTTCTCGGAAGTGGCGAGCAAGCACCGGTGCAAGGTCGACGAGGCGATCCGGGTAGAGCCGTTCGATGGAACCGGCGACGTCGTGATGCAGCTCCCTGCGCCTACGCCGCAGTATCGACTCGTAGACGACGTCGTGAAGCAGGGCATGGCGGAACCGATAGGTGATGCGAGGAGACGTGGCGACCAATTTCATGACGCCGTGCGCCTCGAGATCGGCGATGGCGTCGAGCATGGTGTCCCTGTGGTCGGTGCCCCCGAGAACGTCGAGCAGGAGATCGGTGCCACAGTCGCGACCGATCACCGAGGCCACCATCGC
>CAJQOW010000205.1 GCA_905480055.1 uncultured Acidimicrobiia bacterium | reverse complement strand
TCAGCTCGCGATCCCGATTGGACCCGGTTCAGCACAAGGGCAGGGGCCGGTCCCGACCATCCGGCCACGAGTTGGGCGGCTCGAACGATGCCAACCGGTGACGCATGCACGACAAGGATCGCCTCGTCAGCTTCTGCGACCATAGCCATTCCCTGGCGCGTTGCACCGACGTCAGCAACAACCTCGCCCCAGCCGGAAAGCGACGCGCGTAAGACGCCCTCTATCAACGCGCCCTTGAGGGGTGGCTCGGACGGCCGATGGGACCCAGTGATCACGTCCAGCTCGTCAATGCGCTGCACGCTCGAACTGCCCAACTCCCCCACCGTCCGCACCGCGTCTGCAGCATCAGTGAGATCCGGACGCGGTCCAAGACCCAGGCGCACAGCCACAGCCGGTGCGTCGAGATCGAGGTCAACGAGGATGCAGGATGTGGTCTTCGCTCGTGCGAGGGCGTAGGCAATCGCGACCTCTGTGCAGCCCGGTGCACCCCTGGCTCCCACGACCGCCGTCAACCGGGACACCAAGGAATGGGCTATCGATCTCGATGTGCTTGGCGCCACGAAGCGAATTGCCTGGATCAGGGCAGAGGCGTCGATGGTGTCGGGCACGATCTCGTCGGCACCTCCCGACTCGAGGACCCGGCCGGCCGGTGCATCCCCTTCGGGAACCACGCCGATCACAGCGAGGCCATGCTGCTTCCAGGAAGCGACGTGGGCCGGCGTTGCCCAGCTCACCTCGCCTCCGACCACAACCACATCGAGGTCACTCGCATGACGGTCGATGTCTTGGGGCTGATAGGCCCGCACTACGATCCGAACCGCTGCGCTATCACGGGCGTGAGCGACCAGGTTGGGCTCCCACTCCCGGGCACTGAGAACGGTGGCGACGCGAACACTCACGGGCCGACTCGCACGAGGTCGACGCCGCCCGAACGTCCAGCGGACGCAAACTGCTGGGCAAGAGCATCGTCGACGGCGAGAAGAACCTCGACCTGCCCTTGAGACGTTGCCGCATCTGAAAATGCCGCAGATACGACGTATACATCCGATGCGACGAGTCGGGTCGATTGAGCATCGCCCCGGCTCCCGGCAGTGACGTACACATCGACCAGATCACCGGACGAGAGTTGGCCAAGCACCGCGTGGGCGCGATCCAGGGACAGCGCGATGACGTTGGGAGACTCGAGCGCGACTGGAGGCAACAGCACCGATGCCAACAGGGGCTCTCCTGACTCGAGGGGCACCGAGAGCACCCACGCTTCTAGTTCGCCGAGAGAGGACCCCTCGACCAGGCCTTCCGGGTTCGCGACCTGTCGGATGCCCACCGCGAGTGAGCCGAGTGAGGTGCCTGCAGGCAGAGCCTCCTCTGCGACGAGCACGGGATATGTCTGTGGCTGTTGGGTGAGAACAAGCACAAGGGCAGCCGACACGACTGCGAGCAGCCCACCGACGATGAATCGGCGGTCAACGCTCGGAAGCGCCAGAGATGCCGAACCAGTCCGCACAGCCATCAGCGACACTCCACGCTGACGACGTGTGCCAGGGCTACATACCGTTCCGTGCCCCCGTCGACGACCACAAGGTGATCGACACCAACGGCCGAAACCAAGCCTCGGCTGACATGACCGTCGATGGTGGCAAGCACGACGTCAGCGCCACGATCTTCGGCGTCGAGGCAGACATCCCTTAACGTCTTGCGTCGCCGCGCTGCCGAGCGAGCGGCGGATTGCTCCGCATCAAGCGTCTCATCGAGTCGTGTACGGAGCGTTCGACCGAGACGTTCGAGGTCCGGGTGACCAAACGGGTCCAATGCACCTTCCCTTTTGGCCCTGTTCCGTCGCCCCTTCCCAATTCGGAGCTAACTCGGGTGACTAGTCCATATCAAGGGTCTTGTGGCACGTTCTTTCGCGCCTTACGCGCGAATTCCGCGACTTTGGGTGGTCGCCGTGCGTCCGAGAGCCGTCGGCCGACAATGCCGGGCTCCCCGACGCCTATGCGTCGCCAGCACTCCCTGGCGCACCTCGTTGACCGAGCTCTCGATCGAGCATCAGCACGGTGTGACCGCTTCCACCCCGCTCGAGATCATCAATGATCTGTTGGACTGTCGATTCCTCCTCGACCTGCTCCTCGACGAACCAGTCGAGAAGAGGGATCGACGAGAAGTCCTTCAGATCGATCGCGAGCGCGTACAGCTCGTTGATGGAGCCGGTCACACGGTTCTCTTGCGCGAGCGCAGCGCGGAATGCATCGATTGGGACCTCGAGGTCGACGGTTGGAGCGTCGATCTGCCCGAGTTCGACCTTGCCGCCACGGTCGAGCACAAACCGGAACAGCCGCAATCCGTGCCCTGTCTCCTCGTTGGATTGCATCAACATCCAGCTCGCCATGCCCGGGAGGCCCTGGGATTCAAACCAGGCGCTCATGCCCAAGTACGAGTAGGCGGCGGCATATTCCATCGTGATCTGGGCATTGAATGCCTTCTCGAGTTGCGGGTTCATGGTCATGGCGCTCCTCCATCTGCTGACCCGTCATCCTACGTGCCGGGCAAGAGGCCGGAAGCGCTGGATCAGTGCCCCAATGGTGGTCGGTCGGAGTCAGAACGCGCTTTCGGTGCATGGCCAGCAGGCTCGTCGCCGAAGAAGCCGACCTCTAGCTTGTGAGCAGATCAGCGAGGTCCGAGGCAATCTGGTCCGGCTCTGCCCCGAAGGGCCAGATGATGCGGATGACGCCAGTGTCATCCACCGCGTACAGGTAGGCGGTGTGGAAAACATCAACGTCACCGTCGGCCGACTTGATCACATCGAAATCGGCGTCGAATGCGTCAACCACGGCTACCAGTTCGTCGGGGAAGCCGGTGCGCAATGGCACGCCGTCCGGCACGAACGATCGGAGGTAGGCCTCCACTGTTTCGTCGGTGTCCCGCTCTGGGTCGATAGTGACCATTGCCACCGTCACCTCGTCTGCGTCGTCTCCGAGGATGCCCAAGGTCGTCTTCACATCCGCCAGGGTCGTGGGACAGATGTCCGGGCATGCGGTGAAACCGAAGTACACAACGAGAATCTCGCCGTCGTCGGCCTGCATGAAGAAGGGTTGCCCATTGCTGGCAACGTTGGGAAGCGAGATGTCGGCCACCGAGGCCCCAATCGCCGATGTCTCAGCGATGGGGCGAGATGCGAGTGGGTCGACCTCGGCGAGGCTCGCTGTGGTGTCGTCAGAGCCACATCCGGCAACGGCAATTGCCATGCCAATCAATCCAACGATGATCCACCTGCTCATTCGCCAGAAGGTACCCGGGGAGAGGGTTAGTCAACGCTCGCTGCCACCAGCATCACCTTGCCGCAGACCCCTCGTATCATCCCGGCGTCCGACCGAGTGCCGCGTCGGAATCCACCGCCGAGGAGACAACCCCCATGGGAATCACGTGTGGCATCGTTGGCCTGCCCAATGTTGGCAAGTCCACGCTATTCAACGCGCTCACCGGCGGTGAGATTGCCGCAGAGAACTACCCCTTCACCACCATCGATCCCAACGCCGGAATCGCCGCAGTGCCGGACTCACGCCTGTATGCGATTGCTGACATCGTGCAGCCGAAGTCGATCGTGCCAACGGTGGTCGAGTTCGTCGACATCGCTGGCCTCGTCGCCGGAGCCTCCCAAGGCGAAGGGCTTGGCAACCAGTTTCTCAGTCACATCCGCGAGACGGATGCGATTGCCCATGTCGTGCGCTGCTTCGAAGATGACAACGTCGTGCATGTGGATGGTCGGGTCAACCCCGTCGGCGACATCGCCACGATCAATACCGAACTCGCCCTCGCAGACCTCGAGTCTGTGATCCGCCAACTCGACAAGCAGCAGCGCAAGGCCAAGTCGGGCGACAAGGACGCCCAGGCCTCTGCAGCGGTGCTCCAACGCATCCATGACCAGCTTGCCGACGGCAACCCCGTACGCACGATGACGTTCGCAAGTGATGAGCAGGCCATCGTTCGTGACCTGTTCCTGCTGACGTCGAAGCCGACGATGTACATCGCCAACGTGGACGAGGGCGCTCTCGGTGGAAATGAGCTCGTCGATCAGGTGCGTGAACTTGCGCAGGCGGAGGGATCCGAAGTCGTCGTGATCTGCGGTGCACTCGAAGCCGAACTCGTTGCTCTCGATGCCGACGACCAGGCTGAGATGCTCGCCGAATACGGGCTCGTCGAACCGGGTCTCGACCTCGTGATCCACGCCGCCTACGACCTGCTCGGCCTCCTCACCTACTTCACCGCAGGCGAGAAGGAAGTCCGCGCCTGGACGGTCAAGCGAGGAGCAACGGCACCGCAGGCAGCCGGCGTGATCCACACGGATTTCGAGAAGGGGTTCATCAAGGCCGAGGTCATCGCCTACGACGACTTCATCGAGTTCAACGGCGAGGCCGGAGCCAAGGACGCAGGCAAGTGGCGCATCGAAGGCAAGGACTACATCGTCCAAGAGGGCGACGAGATCCTCTTCCGATTCAACGTCTGAGGCCCGCTCAATACGCAAGCGGTGTGAGGCGATGGGTCCCTGGGATCCCCTTGAGCTCGGCGACCCTGTCCTCACCCGTCGAGTAGTCGAATCTGGTCAGCAACTCCTTGGCTGTCGCCGAGAGCAGGATCTCTCCGCCGGACGCCGCCGACGCAACCCGTGCGGCCTTGGCCACGGCGATTCCTGCGTAGTCCGATCCGAGGGCGACTGCCTCACCGGTATGGATGCCGATGCGTATGCGGAACCCGTCCTCACCTTCGGTCCGCTGAATCGCGATCGCAGCGTCGGCAGCCCCAGATGTCGTCGGGAACGCAGCCATCGTCCCGTCACCAAGTGTCTTGACGACGGTGCCGCCATCACTCTCGACGATCCGAGCGACGTTATCAAAGTGCCCCTGCACCATCCGGATCCAGTCCGCCTCGCCGCGCTCGTGCGACAAGCGGGTCGAGTCCTCAACATCGGTGAACATGAGAGTTACGAGCCCGCTGGAGCCTGCCGCCGCGGTGATGTCCTCGCCATCCTGTGCCGTCAGCGAGCCCACGATGTTGGCGAGGCCAGCGGCGATGTCGTAGCCAAACGTCTCGGCTGCGGGCACGCCCCGCGATGTGTGCATCTGTACCGTTTGCCACCGCCCTTCATCGAGCACGAACGTGAGTGTCTGCCGGAATCGGAGCACCTCGCCGCCGGCCAGGACGGTCGTCACCTCTTGCGCTGCCCAACCTGCATTGCCGAGCTGAAATGCTTCAACACGGTCGAACTCGACCTGGTCGATGCTGATGCGCGCTGCTCGCTCGGTCAACAACTCGGGCAGATGATCGCTGTGGCTGAACCATTCGTCGTCGGCACTCAGGATCACCCTCGACGCCTCGTCGTCGACCATGATGTTGGCGATCGCCGCG
>CAJQOW010000204.1 GCA_905480055.1 uncultured Acidimicrobiia bacterium | reverse complement strand
CAAAAAGGTCAACTCGGCGATCTCACCGTTGCTGTGGCCCAGTGCCAGAAGCCGGAACACTTCGCGCTCTCGCTCGCTGAGTGAGTCATACCGCTGCGCGAGAAGCTCGTCGGTTCTGTGGGTGCCGGTGTCATCCGCTCTTTCAGAATCAAGCACCAACGCCTGTGCATGGTGGGGATGGATGAAGATGCCTCCATCGTTGACAGCATGTATTGCTGACAATAGCTCTTCGCTCGCCGCCTGCTTGAGTATGTACCCCGATCCCCCGGCCGAGAGGACGCGCTTGAGATAGCCGATTTCGTCGTGCATCGTGAGGATCAGAACCTTCGCGTCTGGGAGCACTCCATGGATCTTGCTGAGGGCCTCAAGACCCCCACCCTTCGGCATGTTGATGTCCATCAAGATGATGTCCGGGCGCAGCGCCAGCGCCTGCGCGTAGCATTCCACGCCGTCAGCCGCCTGACCGACAACAACGATGTCAGGCTCCCCATCCAAGAGAGCGACCAAACCCGCCCGAAGAACTGTGTGATCGTCGGCAAGCAAGATGCGAATCGGGGAGGTCATACCGGGATCTCCACGTACACCGTAGAGCCGCTGCCGTTGGACTCAATCGCGAACGCGCCATCGAGGAGTTCCGCTCGTTCCTGCATTGCGTGAAGCCCCACGCTCGTCTGTTTCCTGCGAGTTGCCTCGGGTTCGAAACCAGAGCCATCGTCCTCAATGATTACTCGCACAGAGCCGGGGCGTTCTACAAGCACGACGCTCACATTGCTTGCCGAACCATGTCGCGCGGCGTTCGTCATTGCCTCTTGAGTAATCCTGTATAGAGCAGTTTCTGCAGATTGGTCGAGTCTCGAGGTGAGGTCACCGTGCACATGGGCAGAGATTCCGCGATAGCGGAGAGAGAAATCTTCGGCATACCTCTCAAGGGCAGGGACGAGACCAAGATCGTCGAGAGCACTGGGACGCAATTCACGCGACATCTCCCGGACTTGCGCCAACGTCTCGCCAGCCAGCAGCTGAAGATCCCGACTCTTCGATTCGGCATGCACTCCCGATAGGCGTCCCAAGACCGTGATACCAACCATGAGCGAGCTCAGAGATTGACCGACTGTGTCGTGCAACTCCCGAGAGATGCGTTTCCGCTCTTGCTCCTGCGCTGAGATCAGCTTCTCGAGGAGACGCGTACGGGCGGCTTCATTATCAGCGATCGTGGACCTATTGGATTCGAGGTCAGCCACCATCTGGTTGAAGGCGATGGACAACATGCCAATCTCGTCTTCGGCACGATAAGCAGATCGGACAGTCAGGTCGCCTTCTCCAATTCGACGAGTGGTATCGACAAGAGACACGATCGGCCGCGTCAGCAACCATGTCAGCAAGCTGGCCGCCGCTACACCGACAGTCGCCACGAACAGGGTTGTAAGCAACATTTGGGTAGTGACGCCGTTGATGACACCCGACAGTCGACTCTCGCTGAATCCAACATGAACAGAGCCGTATTCACCATCGAGGATTGGCGCCTCGAAGTCATGGAAGATGGAACTTCCTGTGTCGAAATGCCTTCGAGTGACGTCGCCCTCGGAGCTTCCTGCGGCCAGGTCGCGCAGGTTGGTAGGGAATCCGCTCTCCCCGAAGGTGTGCACAAGCACAGCACCAGACGGTTGCACGACATAGGCGTACTCGGCATCAGCGTGGTTGCTCACGGCTTCCTCCAACACCTCGTATACCTGGAATGGATCGTCCAGCAACAGCGGATCTGTGGCCCGAGCAGCAAGATCGCTGACCACTGATGCACCTCGATTGTCGAGTTCAGTGACGAGAACGGACGACATCACGGCTCGCACCTGCAACGTGATCGCCAGACCGAGAACCATTGTCATGGTCACGACGATGCCAAGAATCTTTGTTCTGACGCTGAAACCCGTGGCGAAGTGCTTCGCCCCGTCGATGCCAGCTTCGACGACATCCGTTATGTTGTTGGAGCTCGACGACGGTCGCTCAACAGCTGATTCCGTCATGCTGACTCGTCGTACACTCGAATGAGTTCGCGTGCGTCGCTGTATGCATCATCAGAGCTCAGCACGAAACGATCGACACCGACGGAGGCGAGAATCTCCGGGCCCGATGGATCAAACTCGAGTCCCAGTAGCAAATCCGCTAGGGCTTCTCGGAGCGCCGCGGAAGCCGAGACTGGCACGACAACGGGCGGTATTCCGAAGTCAGGAGAGGCGTCGATGACGCGTATCCGACTCTCAAGACTGGGGTCCTTGTCGATCATGTGCCGAAGCACGAGATCATCCACTCCGGCGCCATCCACCACGCCGGACGCAACAGCGTTGATGGCATCGTCATGACTGTACGTGTAGACGATGTCCGAGAAGAACGTCTCTGGTGTGTGTCCGAGCCCGAGGACGAGCGAACTCGCATACAAACGGCCCGTCAAGCTCATCGGATCCGTAAACGCGAACACCGCTCCTTGGAGATCCTCCATCGACCGCGCCGAACTTGACGCCGGCACGATGATTGACGAGTGATATACCCGGCTCCCCTCGATCTCGGGCACCACCAGAAGATCCATCGAACCTTCAGAGCGTCCCCTCACATACGCACTCGTGCAAACAAACGCTAGGTCGACATCTCCGGCATCAATGAGCGCGTTCACTTCTGCGTAGGTGCGTCGCTGGACCAGCTCCGTCGGACGGCCCATCTGCTCGCCGATGTACTCAGCCAGCCCCGCGTAGCTTTCGACCGTCCCCTCCGGCGACAGAACTGCCGCCACGCCAATCCGCAGCGTGTGAGGTTCCATCGTTCCGACTGCGGGCAGCGGCTCCCGCACGGTCAGATCGATATGGTCGACAGCCCGCCCGGATGCCAGCGGCGTCGCGCACCCCGTCAGCAAGAGGAGCGACGCGGCCATCACCGCCACCGGAGGCAGGAAACGCTTGAGCAAAGCCGTCGTCGTGTCGTACACTGCGATTAATACCTTAGCAACAGAGTAAGGAATAGTCGAGCGTAGGAAACTGGGACATAGGCTGAGAGGAAGCACCGTGATCGCATTCATAAGGAACATCGGGGGACCCGAGGTCATCTTGGTACTGGTCGTCGTCCTGCTCATCTTCGGTGCTGCGAAACTCCCACAGCTCGCACGTTCACTCGGTGCCTCGGCCAAAGAGTTTCGCAAGGGTGTTGAGGAGGGCCTACCGGCCGAGGAAGCCGAAAGCAAAGACTCGAACGCTTCCTAGGCCATCAGTGCGGCGCATGCCGTTACCGTGAAGCCAGAACGAGACAGGAGCGACCATGACCGAGCATCTGCCTGAGGTGTACACGACGTTCCGCACGGCCCATCCATCCGTGGCCGTCGCCCTCGACGAGCTTGGCTCGGCTGTCGACGAAGCCGGTCCACTTGATCCCAAGACCATGCGCCTTGTCAAGCTCTCCATCGCCGTCGGCGCTGGAGCCGAGGGCGCCGTCCGCTCAAACGTGCGCAAGGCGCTCTACGCCGGCGCCACTCCCGACGAGATCCGCCACGTCTCTCTCGCGGCCGTAACCACCATCGGATTCCCTGCTGCGATCGCCGCCATCGGATGGATAGATCAGGTCCTCGAGGCGTGACCGGCAGCCGATCGTCGGACGAACACACACCTGACCCGAACCGCCATCAGATCGAAACTGATTGAGTCCCCGCTAAACCGGCCATGTGCGCGCTCATATGTGCCGATATGGGCGGGTTCTTCGTCGAACGTCAGCTGTTGTTGGGTCAGGAAGCGATCATGGCTTCTCCAGCTCACTCGGTGACCGTCAATCTTCCGCATAGCCACTCGCTGGTGGAGGGATACATACGCATTCC
>CAJQOW010000203.1 GCA_905480055.1 uncultured Acidimicrobiia bacterium | reverse complement strand
CAACGTCGGCGTCACCGAGGAGAACTATCAGGTCAGACAGATTGCAGAAACTGTCGGCGAGGTTCATCCAGAGGCCTCGCTCCAGATTCCCGATGCTGCCGGGCCGGATCCCCGGAGCTACCAAGTGGACTTCTCGAAGATCGCCGGAACGCTCGGCGGGTTTCGTCCGGTGTGGACAGTTCGCGCAGGCATTTCTCAGCTCAGCGAGGCATTCACCGGGGCCGCCATGAAGGAATCTGACTTCGATCGGTACACGAGACTGAAGGAAATCGAGCACAGCATCTCAGTGGGCTCGTTGACAGAGGACCTCCGATGGATGTGACTTTCAACTGCCGATTCTGCGCAACACCGCTCACGACCACCATGGTCGATCTGGGTATGCATCCGCTGTGCGAAACCTTCCTCACGCCTGACCAGCTGAACGAGATGGAACCCACGTATCCGCTTCACGTGCGGGTGTGTGGCAACTGTTTCTTGGCTCAGGTGGGCGAGTATGTGGATCCGGGCGAGATCTTCCATGACTACGCCTATTTCTCGTCATACTCGGATGCCTGGCTCAAGCACGCTGAGGACTACGTCAACATGATGATCAGCCGGTTCGAGCTCGAAGGTGATTCTCGTGTCCTTGAGATCGCGAGCAATGACGGGTACCTGCTTCAGTATTTCCAGAAACAAGGCATCGATGTTCTCGGCATCGATCCCGCATACACAGTCGCCGAAGCTGCCATAACAAAGGGCATTCCGACGCGGATCGAATTCTTCAATGAGGAGAGCGCAGGCAGAATGGCCTCCGAGGGTCTTCGATTCGATGTGATCCTTGGAAACAACGTGCTTGCCCACGGACCGGACATCAACGGGTTCGTTGCAGGGCTGCCCCTCGTCCTGGCCGACGACGGCGTCGTGACTTTCGAGTTCCCGCACCTGATGCGCCTCATGGATGAAAACCAATTCGACACGATCTACCACGAACACTGGTCCTACCTCTCGCTCGGCACGACTCAGCGGATCTTCGCCGCGCACGGCCTCACGGTGTTCGATGTCGAGGAGCTCTGGACGCACGGCGGTTCGCTACGCCTCTTCGTGAAGCACGCAACCGACGAAACGAAGGCTGTCGAACCTGCAGTCGCCGAGATGATCGAACGCGAACGGGACTTTGGCCTGTTTGACCTCGCCACGTACTCTGCGTTCGCAGAGAGGGTCGAGGCAACCAAACGGAGACTCCTGCGGATTCTCATCGATGCCAAGGACGACGGGAGGTCCATCGCCATCTACGGAGCAGCAGGTAAAGGCAATACCTTGCTCAACTACTGCGGCATCGGGACGGACTTCATCGATTACGCCTGTGACCGAAGTGAGTACAAGCATGGGCGATTCACCCCGGGCACCCACATCCCAATCTTCCCACCGGAGCACATCGCACGGACGAAACCTGACTACGTGTTGATACTTCCCTGGAACCTGAAGAATGAGATCATGAACCAACTGAGCTATATCGGCGAGTGGGGCGGCAAATTCATCGTCCCCATCCCGGAGGCCAGCATTCACGATGGGGCAACACCATGAAGGTCGTGCTCTTCTGTGGTGGCCAGGGCATGCGGCTGCGGGACTATTCGGAGAAGGTGCCGAAGCCGATGGTTCCGGTCGGACCGAGACCGATCCTGTGGCATGTCATGAAGTACTACGCCCAATACGGGCACAAGGACTTCATCCTGTGTCTCGGCCACCACGCCGAAGCCATCAAGCGGTTCTTCCTCACCTATGACGAGGCAGTGTCGAACGACTTCGTACTCCGATCTGGCGGCTCCGACATCGAGATGCTCGCCTCGGACATAGACGACTGGAGCATCACGTTCGTCGATACTGGTCTCAACGCGGAAATCGGTGAACGACTCCGACGCGTGCGACCGTATCTCGAGGGTGACGAGATGTTCCTGGCCAACTACGCGGACGGCGTCACGGATCTTGATCTGGACCAGTATCTGAAGGACTTCGAGGAAGCGAACAAGGTGGCGGGGCTGCTTGCAGTTCGCCCTCCGCAGTCCTATCACGTCGTGTCGATTGGCAGCGACGGCGAGCCCAACCGGATGGGCCCGATTTCTGGCGACGACCTGTGGATCAACGGCGGCTATTTCGCACTTCGCAAGGAGATCTTCGACTATCTGGATCGGCATGAGGACTTGGCCGTTGGCACGTTCGATGAGCTCATCGAGATCGGCGAGCTCTATGCGCACCGGTTCAATGGGTTCTGGTCGCCCATGGACACATTCAAGGAGAAGCAGTTCCTTGACACGATTTGGGCATCCGGTGAGGTGCCGTGGCTCCTCCACAAGAACGGCTACTGAGCGTGCATCTGGAGCTCACACCGGCGCCCGACGTGGTCGTCTGCCTCGGCGCTCATGCAGATGACATCGAAATCGGAGCAGGCGGAACCATTGCGACGCTCGCGGATCGCCACCCGGATACGGAATTCGTCTTCATCGTCATGTCAGCTGCCGGCGAGCGTTCGTCCGAAGCAACGCAGAGTGCGGAACGCCTGCTCGGCGATCGCGTGGTGTGCAACGTTGGTTCGTTCACCGATGGTTACCTGCCCTACGCGGATGCTGCGGGAGTGAAGGACTTCATCCGATCTGCATCGAATGGCATCACCCCCGACCTCATCTTCGCACCACACTCGGCCGACAAGCACCAGGACCACAGATTTGTCGCTGATCTGGCCCTCCAGATCTTTCGGGGTCCACTGATCCTCGAATACGAGATCGTCAAGTTCGACGGAGACTTGGGCAGACCGAACCTGTTCGTGCCGCTGACTGCCGAGACGGCAGGCGTCAAGCTCGACCATCTCGCCGCGAGTTTCTCCTCCCAGCATGGGAAGCCCTGGTACAGCAAGGAAGCCTTCGAGGCGTTGCTACGAATTCGAGGCATCGAGTCGCAATCCCGCAGCGGCCTTGCCGAGGCGTTCTATGCCACGAAGTTGGTTATCGGGTGACAGCCTGTTGGGTATGCGATGGCGCATCGGAGACGTTCTACCGAGTTGCTGGAATCCCCACGTCGTCGTGCGTACTCCACGAAACGCGTGAGGCTGCCCGATCCCAACCGCACGGCAATCTTGCACTGTCCGTATGCAACACGTGTGGCTTCATCCAGAACGACGCATTCGACCCCAGAGCTGTCGACTACTTCGCGCCGTATGAGGAAAGCCAAGGAGCATCAGGCACCTTCAACGCATTTGTGGACGCGCAGTTGGATCAGCTCGCTACTCGCTACGACCTCAACGGCAAGACACTCCTCGAAGTGGGCTGCGGTAAGGCCGAGTGGCTTGGGCGGGCGTGTGCGAGGTTCGGTGCCACCGGAATCGGTTACGACCCTTCATATGTACCAGGTCGCACCGAGGAGGGAACGGACCGCTTCGTTGTGGTCAACGAGTTCTTCGACGGCGACACCGGAGTCCACGCTGATCTTGTGGGATGCCGCCACACGCTCGAGCATGTAGCCAATGTTGGCGAGCTGACCTCATGGATGGGCGCGGCAGCGTCCGGCGATCCTGGCGTGGTATTCATAGAAGTCCCGGATACACAGAGAATCCTCGACGAGGGCGCCTTCTGGGACGTGTATTACGAGCATGCGGCCTACTTCACCGCCGAAAGCCTGGCAAACCTCCACACCCGACAAGGACTGGACCTGTTGTCGCTCGAGAAAGGCTTCTCCGAGCAATACCTACTCAGCGAAGCTCGCGTCTCCAACGAAACGCAACCGATCGTGGATCCGTCAGGGATCGTGGAATCAGCCCACTCTTTCGGCCTGCTTGCTTCCCGAGAGATCGAGCGATGGAAGACGAAGATGCAAGCTGTCGACGCCGCAGACAGAGTGGTGTGGGCGGCCACGAGCAAGACCGTTGCGTTCCTGGCGGCAGTCGACGCGCCTGTGGCTGCAGCCGTCGACATCAATCGGGCAAAGCAGGGATCCTTTCTACCAGGGTCCGGGACGCCGATCGTCGGACCCGAGGCTCTCGTAGGAATTGATCCGAAACTCATCATCGTGATGAACCCGATCTACCTCAGCGAGATCCAAGCGGACATCAAGCAGCTAGGGCTCAGCTGCGAGGTCGTTGCGCTCGGTAACGCCGCGGAACCTGAATGATCCTGACGACGAGCCAGCCGATACCCACCTCGCCAGTACGTGTCGTCCTGCCGTCGAACACGGTGCGGTGGCGATCGCCGAATCAAAGAGACACGCTTTAGATCGAACCACGGCTACTCTTCCGGAGTCAGCGCTGATCACACAACGCGAATTCAGCGCTCCCCCGGCCCCGCCGCCACATCCATCGCGGCGAACACACCGGGCTTCACCTTGCTGCAGGTCATCCCACCGCGATGCCCACCCAATGCCAGCTCGTACCGCTCCGCCGCCCGAAATCGCGCGGTGTTCGTCCAGAAGGAGAGGTCATCATGACCCGCACACCCATATCCCAGAAACTCGTGATCATCAAACAAGGCGAACGAGTCGCGCCTCGCGGCTAGAGCGCCGCACCCGCCCCACCAGCTACTTGCCGACCTCGAGCTGTACGTCCACGAAAACAGGATTCGATGCGAGCGCACCGTAGATCGTCCCTGTCAGCGGATCGTCGGCCACCATGGCGTTCTTGCGCCGCAAGACGTTCTTGAAGCTACGGTGCTTGACGACTTGAATCATCCAGTCCAGCGGATCCGAGTCAGGCTCATCCTCCTCGAGGAAACAGATGGCGCCAACGGTGTAGAACGCATCATCCACCGGCACCTCAATGTACCAACCCCAGTCCTCGCAGTCGGGTTCCGAGGTTTGGTAATCGTCCCCGAGCACCGATTGTCGCAACCACACGAGAGCGCTCTGCCCGGCAATCGGGTTGTACGGGTTCTCCGGCTCCCCCGCAGGGTCGAAGAACGACGTGCGAAACGAGATCACGTGTGCCATTGGCCCTCTCTCAGCGACTACCAGATCGTCATCGGTCCGGTGTGGCTCTCGATGAAGGACCGACCCGCCCCGTCGGGTTTCGCACGAATCGTGTTGACGACCCGCCTCGACCGGCAGACGATGTCCACATCCGTTCGGAGGTAGAAGCACCATGGCCACGATGGCGATCACCGACGCAGCGACCGACTTCCTCAACAACAAGAGGATTGCGGTTGCAGGTGTGTCCAGGGAATCGGGGGGCGAGCACGGTGGCAACACTGTGTACCGCAGGCTGAAGGAGCGCGGCTACGAAGCGTTTGCGGTCAACCCCAACGCAACTGAGGTCGAGGGTGATCCCTGCTATCCCGACATAGAGTCGATCCCAGGCGGAGTCGATGCAGTTGTGGTCGCAACCACACCCGAGGTCGCACCATCGATCGTGCAGCAGTGCATCGAAGCAGGCATTCGGTCGGTGTGGATGCACAGAGCCTTCGGACAGGGCAGCGTGTCACCCGAAGCGACAGCGTTGGGGCGCGCCAACGGCCTGATCGTCATCGACGGCGGTTGTCCCCTGATGTTCGGCCCAACGGCTGACACCGGACACAAGGTGATGAAGGCGTTGCTGAGGTTCAGCAGTGCCGTCCCCAAGAAGGTCAGCTAGAGGGTGGTTTCGCTCAATTCGCATCCAATCATCGGCACTACGTGTCGCTCACATGTGCCGATGTGGGTACTTACGAGCAACGCAAGGCAACGCGGCGGCTGAGGGCGTGCATTGGCCGCAGGGCAGAGTCTTCAGGCTGTGGAGGTGACGGGATTTGAACCCGTGGCCCCTACGTTGCGAACGTATCCGAGCGGATCTGGAACCCCCGGGGCACAACGGGTTCTGAACTGGTGGACCATGCGCCGCAGAGGTTCCCTGCACCACACCTTCACGACGTC
>CAJQOW010000202.1 GCA_905480055.1 uncultured Acidimicrobiia bacterium | reverse complement strand
CGAGCTTCGAGACGGCTCTCGAGCTTCGGAAGGTAGAAGTACGGTCCTGATCCCTGCCTCAGCAGTTCGGTGGTGTTGTGGAAGAAGTACAGTCCGAAGTCGAAGAGCGATGCCGAAACAGGTTCGCCCTCAACGAGCATGTGCCGCTCTTCGAGATGCCAGCCGCGGGGTCGCACGATCAGGGCCACCGTGCTCATCGAGACGATCCCAGCGGCCTTTGAAATGGATGAGATCCTCTACGAGCTGCGCCAGCACTCGGCAGGGCTCAACGCAGGCCGATGGGACTACATCTTCTCGGTGATCAAGAAGCACCGCAACCGGGATGGGTTCGCGCTTCCCGACCGGGGCAACATCGGCATGACAACACCCTTCATGCGGGCCTACACCGAACTCCTCGTCAAGACCTGCCACCATCGCGGCGCCCATGCGATGGGCGGAATGGCTGCGTTCATTCCCTCGCGGACCGACGAGGCCGTCAATGAGATTGCCTTTGCGAAAGTACGTGAGGACAAGCTTCGTGAGGCCAGCGATGGGTGCGACGGAACATGGGTCGCCCACCCGGATCTCGTGCCACTCGCCACCGAGATCTTCGACGAGGTTCTCTGCGACAAGCAGAACCAGATCGACCGGCAACGCCCCGAGGTCGATGTCACCGCTGCTGATCTCACCGATTTCGGCGGTGTGGACGGCGACATCACCGATGGCGGGGTCAGACAGAACGTTGACGTTGCGATCCAGTACGTCGCTTCGTGGCTCCGAGGTACGGGCGCTGCGGCCATCTACAACCTGATGGAGGACGCAGCAACCGCTGAGATTTCCCGATCACAGATCTGGCAATGGATCAGGTCGGGCGCGACCACCGTGGAAGGGGATGACATCACACCAGCGTTCATTCGCAAGATTGCTGATGAGGAGACCGATCGGCTCCGTTCCGAACTCGGTCACGAGGTGTACGACGCTGGGAGATTCGAGGAGGCCAGGGAGATCTTCGAAGAGGTAGCCCTCGCCGAGACCTTCCCGAACTTCCTCACCCTGCCTGCATACGAGATGCTTGAAATCGGTTGACCGACCCGGAGGAGACCAGACCATGACCAACGAACACGAGATCGAGCGGCGCGCAGCAGAGCTCGAGACCAGCTGGAAGAACGACCCTCGATGGGAAGGCGTCACCCGCGACTACACGGGCGAGGATGTCGTGCGTCTTCAGGGATCGCTCGTCGAAGAGCAGTCCCTCGCCAAGGCAATGTCAGCCAAGCTCTGGGACATCCTCAATACCGACGACTATGTGAATGCGCTCGGTGCGCTGTCCGGCGGTCAGGCCGTCCAAATGGCCAAGGCTGGCCTCAAGGCCATCTACCTGTCCGGGTGGCAGGTTGCCGCTGACGGGAACCTCGCCGAGTCCGTCTATCCGGACCAGTCGCTGTATCCGGCAAACTCGGCTCCCTCCCTTGTGCGGCGCATCAACAACGCCCTCAGGCGAGCTGACGAGATCGAGTGGTCCGAAGGCGGAGTCACTACGGACTGGTTCATCCCGATCGTGGCAGACGCGGAGTCTGGCTTCGGCGGGCCGCTCAACGTGTTCGAGCTGACCAAGGCCTTCATCCAGGCTGGCGCAGCCGCCGTCCACCTCGAGGACCAGCTCTCCTCCGAGAAGAAGTGCGGCCACATGGGCGGGAAGGTCTTGATACCAACCTCCCAGCATGTTCGTACCTTGGCCTCAGCGAGGTTGGCTGCCGACGTCATGGGCGTGCCCACGCTGATCGTTGCCAGGACGGACTCGCTGGGAGCGAACCTGCTCACTACCGATGTCGACGAGCGTGATCGTCAATTCATCACCGGTGAACGGACGCCCGAGGGCTTCTACACCGTTGACAACTCGATGGATGCGGCCATCTCGAGAGGCCTCGCGTACGCTCCATATGCGGACCTCGTGTGGTGCGAGACCTCCACCCCTGATCTTGATGACGCAGCAGCGTTCGCCGAGGCGATCCACGCCGAGTACCCGGGCAAGATGCTCGCGTACAACTGCTCGCCATCGTTCAACTGGAAGCGCCACCTGGACGACGCAACAATCGCATCGTTCCAGAAGGAACTCGGAGCGATGGGCTACCGGTTCCAGTTCATCACGCTCGCAGGGTTCCATGCCCTGAACGCGACGATGTTCGAACTCTCCAAGGGGTATGCGGAACGCGGCATGGAAGCCTATGTGGAGCTCCAGGAGGCCGAGTTCGCAATGGAGAACAGCGGCTACACCGCAACCAGGCACCAGCGAGAGGTGGGCGCTGGCTACTTCGACCAGGTGAGCCAGGTCATCACCGGGGGCCTCTCGTCAACCCTCGCCCTCGAGGGATCGACCGAGGAAGAGCAGTTCTACGACGGAGAGCAGTAGCGACAGTGCTTCGGGGCTCCGGGGCTTGGGGCCCCGGAGCCTCTGATCTCCCCTACTCGAACGCTGGCATGACTTCGGCGGCGAAGAGTTCCATCGACTCGGCGTCGTATGCGGCGTCCGGCAAGTAGATGATCGCGTACGACATGCCTGCTGTTTCAAATGCCTTGAGCGTGTCAATGACCTGATCCGGCGTTCCAACCGCCATGCCTGGTCCGTTGAGGAGTCGGTCGGTTGCGGCTTGACCATCGTCGAGCACGGTTCCTGCGCGAGCTGCGGTCGCGGCGATCTTCGCCTGCACCGCAGCAGCGTCTGATCCGATGAACACGTTGAAGTTCACTGATCGAGTGATGTCCGCAAAGTCCCTGCCGACCTTGTCGCAATGGTCGGCCAACACCTGTGACTTGTGGGTGAAGACGTCGACCGAGCCACCGAAGTTCGTGTAGCTGGCGTACTTGGCAGCGGTGCGAAGCGTGAGCTGCTCTCCTCCACCAGCGATCCAGAATGGTATCCCACCCTCCTGGACGGGCTTCGGCTGGCAGATTGCCCCATTGATCGAGTAGTGCTTCCCCTCGAAAGACGCCGCATCCTCGCTCCACATGAGGTTCATGATCTGGACGGCCT
>CAJQOW010000201.1 GCA_905480055.1 uncultured Acidimicrobiia bacterium | reverse complement strand
CAGAAGCAGCTGGCACGACGGGCGGCGCAATGTCGTCCACACGCTCATCGATCCAAGGCTTTCCACATGATGGGCAGAGCTGCTCGTCCACCGGACGGGAGGTGCCGCAATGGATACAAACGCCCTCAGAGGGTGGTGATTCGCTCATCGACCGAGAGGATACGGACAGGCTCACAGAACATGGGGATTGGCTGGTCGGGATCAGGCGCCTGCGGACACGTCCGAGGTCAGAAGTCCTGGCACGGCCTGACGTTCAAGGCAATCGTGGCCGATGCAAGCTCCTCGAGCATTGCGTCTCGCGCCTTCTGCCATGGCACGTGGAGCGCACACAAGTCGCTCTCGGGGCAGGGGATGCCGCGTTGCACGCACCCTTGGTCCTCGATCCGGCCCTCGATGACCTCAATGACATCGAGCACGCTGATCTCATCGAGTGGCACGAGAAGTCGATACCCGCCGCGCGGTCCCGGAGTCGACGAGACCCACCCTGCCTTGACCAGCGGAGACAGGACCTGGGGGAGGTAATGCGTGGTTATTGCGAGCTTCTCGGCAAGGCCCTTGCCTGCGACGAGTTCTCCGTCGGAGTCACCGATGCATCGCAGCGACTTCAACGCAAGATCCGATTTCTTGGTCATTTCCAGTCGCACGTGGGTTCCTTAGTTGCTTCGTTGCCAATATACCGCCCATGGCCGCGAGAGGCGACCATGTTCGGGATGTGAGAAAGACCGGGCCCGGGGGTGGCCCGACCCTTCACACTGCGTTGGAGGGCTATTGCTGTGCCTTGAGGTACGCCGAGACGTCCCTGAGGTCTTGATCGGTCAGCGACGGGTTACCGCCCTTCGGTGGCATGTCGACACCCTGCATGTTGTCGGGGTCGCCTGCAGAGCGCCCTTCGGCGATGAACGCTGCTAGTTCTTCCTCGGTGTGGTCAACGACAAATGCGCTGGGTGCGAGCGGTTTACCGAGTCCGTCGATCCCTGCGAGGTCTCCACCGTGGCATGCAGCGCACGTGCTCTGGTACACCGCTGCGCCCTTGACCGGGTCACCGGGGCCTGCTGGACCGCCGCCCGCTGACGTGGTGTCCGAGGCTCCTCCGCCGCAGGCAGCGAGTGCCAGTGCGAGAACGCCGAGAAGCACTCCGATCTTCCTGAAGGTCATGTTGTTGGCTCCCTTTTTCTGAGCGCTCAGTGTATTCCTGAGAATCTTAGTGCGCAATTGGTAGAATGCTTTCGGCGGCGTCAAGCGCCCGTGTCGTCGTCGTGGTCATGTCCTCCCATGTCGTCATTCATGTCCATGTGGTGGTGACCAACCAAGCCCTCGATTGCTGGGAGGCTCACCACCGTTACCCAGTCGATGACATCGGCTCCAACGTCCGTAGCAAAGCGCTGTGCTCGCTCCGCATCGGCGAAGGCCAGGATCGAGTGTCCCATCGGTGAGGCAACCGACAGGGTGGGGACGAAGAACGCCGATTGCGCCGACACCCATTCCACGGTTTCGTAGTCGTGGACCCATGCTGCACCGCCATCGATCTCTTCCCCGGTCTCCTGCAGGTGGAGGACCATTCCCCCAACGTCGTCGAAGATGAGGTCTTCACCGTTTGCTACCTCATATGCGGTGGCGAACTTCTCCTCGTTGATGATCATGCCGCAGTGCACGCAGATGTCCCTGCCGTAGTTGATATCCGGCGGTCCTCCGGCGCTTGCCGTGCCGCACGCTGCCACGACAAGGGCGAGGAAAGCGACACATGCCATCAGACGTAGACCTTTCATACGTCTCCCTTTCGAGTGAATCTGAACCAGGCAAGTCCCGTCGGGACGATTGCCCAGATTGCCACGGTCAAGAACAGGATCCAGCTGAGTTTGTCACCAAACGTATCGACCGCATACCGTCCCGCAGGCCCGAGCACGTCCAACGATCCCGTGAAGGCGCTGAGCGATGCCAGCCGGAATGCTTCGACCGGGTTGAGGACCGCAGACAGCAGGAGCCCCCAGGTTGGGAGCTTCGTCGCGACCGACGTCCCCATCACGCCGAGGTCGCCGAGGAATGCAAGAGCCAGCCAGAAGAAGATCGCGATCCCGAGGGCTGCGCTTCCGCTTCGTGCGAACGTTGAGATCAGCATGCCGAACCCGAGCATTGAGATGGCGAGCAGCCACGAGAGCACAGCGATGAGCACGAAGCTTCCGGCATTGGCACCGCCGCCCTGCATGACGGCGATCAGTCCGGCAATGCCGAACCCACCGAAGACGGTTGCCGCCAACGCGACTGCCAGGCCGAGGTACGTGCCGAGGAACGCCTCGCTCCGCGAGATGGGGTGGCTCAGGAGGAAGCGGAGAGCACCGCTTTCGCGCTGTCCTGCGATCGAATACGCACCAAGCGTCAGCCCCATCAGGGGAATGATGATTTGTGCGAGCGCCACGAGCGATGCGGCGGTTCGACCAAACGTTCCATACCCGCCGACCTGCGAACCAGGCAGGGCCACGGAGGCCATGACGGCGGCGAGCCCGGCAAAAGCTGCAGTCCACATCCAGAACCACTTGCTGCGGGTTGCGTCTGTCAGTTCCTTGGTTGCGACGACTCGGATCATCGATGGCTGGGCCCGCTCGACGGTCGATTCGATCGGGACGGTCGTCATCGCCACACCTCCAGGTCATCGATCTCGATGCCTGCAGATTGAAGGATTCCCACTGCCTCTCCCTTGCCCTGGGAGGAGACCTCCACGAGGATCCCACGGGAATTGAGCTTCGCTGTGAAACCTTGACCCTCGAGCACCGCAAGCGCCTTGGCCGCCGACCCGTTGTTGAGCACGAGATGAAGCCATGCACGCAGGCCGAGCTGCTCGGCGAGGTCGGATGGGTCGCAGATCACCGTGATCTTGCCTTGTTCCATGGCCACGACGCGATCCACGAGCATTGCCATCTCCTCGACGTGGTGTGATGTCACGACAAGCGTGCGTCCGTCGTCGCGGAGTCCTTGGAGCAGCTCGATGGCTGCATCCCGGGCGCGAGCGTCGAGGTTCGAGGTCGGCTCATCGAGCAGGAGGATCGGCGGGTCGGGAACGAGGGCCGATGCAATGCCAACCCTTTGCTTCAGGCCTCCGGAGAGTTCACGAATCTTCTTGTCCCGATGATCGGGAAGATCAACCATTTCGAGAACTTCATCCACCCGCTCCGGCGGCAGGGATCGCAACGCAGCTGAGTAGTCGAGCAGGTCGTACACCGTCATCTCGTCGTAGAACGACAGTTCCTGAGGGACGTACCCCATGGCGCTGCGCACCGACTTGCCGTGCGTTGCCGCATCGAGGCCTCCAACACAGATGCTGCCGTCGTACGTGACCAGGCCGAGCAGGCACCGTACAACGGTGGTCTTTCCGGCCCCGTTCGGTCCCCACAGAGCAACGGACTCCCCGTCGGGAATTGTCAAGGAGAAGTCGCTGACAACCTCTGTGCGCCCGTAGGTCTTCGTGAGGTGCTCGATGGTGATCACGTGGCGACCTCCCGCGTTCGGGTCCTTCGCTTCCTGCCCGGAAGGAGGATGAGGGCGAGTGCGCTTGCGACCATCAGTGCCGACGTGAGGGCCAGCGGCACGGACCCTGCCCCGGATGCGCTGGTGACGACGGTGGGCATCTCGGGCCGCACGATGAGTGGGTACGCATCTTCCAGGATCGGCCTGGGCTTCAGCACGGGGAACGCTCGGGCCGCGAGCGTGATGGCCTTTGCCGCGGGCGTGTCCTGATAGAACTGGAGGTCGGGATGCTTGTCCGTGAGGGTGTTGTAGAGATCGTCGATCCGATAGCTCACGTCTCCGACGCCATTCCCGTCAGCGTCGTATCCGGCGAAGTCGCTCCAGTAGTTCCCAACGCCTTCGTACGACCAGTCGTTGCCGGAGAATTCGCCCGAACCGGACACCCCAACCTGCTTGGTGTTGTCGATGAAGGCGTTGTTCGAAAAGATGTTCCGCTTGACCGAAGGCTGCAGTAGCAAACCGATCTTGTTGTAGGCAATCAGGTTGTTGGTGATGAACTCGTGCTCATTGTGCGTGTAGGGGGTGTTGTCGAAGTACATGCCGACGCGGTTTCCGATGAACCGGTTGCCATCAGCCGTGACGCGGTCCATGTCCTTGAAGCCGATGCCGTATCCGCTTGGCCCGTGGTTCTCGGCCATGATGTTGTTTCGCACGGTGACGTCCCTGCTGTACATGAGAAACGCGCCGACAGAGTTGTTGCTGAGGACGTTGCCCTCGACGACGGCACCATCTGAGTACATAAA
>CAJQOW010000200.1 GCA_905480055.1 uncultured Acidimicrobiia bacterium | reverse complement strand
CCCGAGGGAACGGTCTACCCAGCACTTCACCGGCTTGCCAAGGGCGGCTATCTGAGCAGCGAGTGGACAGAGATGCAAGGCAGACGGAGACGTACCTACCAGCTGACAGACAGCGGGAGGGGTGCGCTCGGTGAGCAACGCAAGGCATGGGATGAGTTCGCCGATGCCGTTGCGATGGTCCTGAAGGGGACACCATGGCCAACTACGCCCTGATCGACGGATACCTCGACACCATGCGCAGCGAAATCCGCTGGCGCAAAGACCTCGACGATGTGGTCTCGGAGATGGAGGACCACCTCTACTCAACCGTCGAACACCTCGTCGCATCCGGGTATGAGCCAGACGCCGCTCAGCGAACGACCCTCGACCGCTTCGGAGAACCCAAGGTTCTCGCAGCCGTGTACGCCTCCACAACCACTGGAGGAATCGCAGTGCCAACACGCAACACCATCCGTGCAGGAACCATCTCTCTCGTCGCAGGGGGACTCTGGATCGCCGCCGGACTCATCTACCTATTGACCAGGGCCGAGGACGGCAACGGCGGGAACAACTGGCAGATCTACTACGCCATCTTCAGTGCGGCCATACTCACCGCGGGAGTTCTCACGATCCTCGCGATGGTCGGCGTCAGTATGCGATCCGGAGGTCTCGGCGTTCTCGGCATGGTCGGTCTCGGTGTCGCCGCTCTCGGAGTGGCTGGCAGCATCATTGCATGGGCCATCCCCCTGTGGATGGGCCTCGAGGGTGCAGGACTGCTGCTCTTTGGCATCGCCGCAATGAGAGCCGGGACAGCTCCCAAACTGGCAACCCTATTCACAACGTTTGGCTTCGCCACTGGCATCCTTGCCTTCGCAGCACTCAACGCCGCCAAGATCGGGTCTGTCGACTCCTACGGCGACTACCCACTTGCATGGTCAATCGGTGCCGCAATCGGCATGATGATCGTCGCCACCGGACTCATCGGGTGGGGCAGGTGGCTCCGAGCCGAGGCCCCCGCAGACATCGACGCCACCGCAATCCCCGCATAGATCAACGCCGCCACTCAGCGCCAACACCGGGTGGAGCAACCACCCGGCTGCGGCGCGTAACACCGCCAACCCACGCACGTCGGCGCATGGGGGCGGTTGTGGCCGGCTTCGGACCTGCCGAATTCCGGCTCATTTAGACGGGCATGTCGGCAACGCACAATGCCGGATACAGGGGCCTAGCTGTTGGAAATGGCGACGGTCATGTCGGCTCCGGGAATTGGCATGTATGCCCGAAGGATGCCGTAGAAGGGCTGCCCGGTGGGTATACCGTTCTTGCCTGCACCGTCGGGGCTCAGCGCGATCATGTAGGTGCCGTCGTCATTCTGCTCGGCGCTGTAGGTCGTCTGGTCGTACACACCCTGCTCGTTCGGCATCAGCAGCTTCGTTGCCGCGCTGTAGATCGTCACCGAGAAGTACCCCGTGTCATGGACGATCCCAGCGGGGACGGTCAGTACATAGGTGTCGGTGCCGTTGAAGGGCGCACCGTGCTGATCGGTGAGGATCGTTCCATAGCGCACCGTGTCGGAGGGCGTCCCCAGCTGTCCCAGGAAGACACCCCCGGCAAGATGGAGTTCCCCGACATCTCCCGTACGGCTACCGAATGCGTCGTCAGGATTGAGGTGGTGGACCGCGGCTTCCATGATTTCCATCGCTGCGACTTCGACGCTCGGCGAGAATCGCTGGACGTCGCGATGCATGTCTCCATCGCCGCCATCCATGACGATTGAACCACTGAGCTGACGCACCTCGTCCATGTTGCCCACAACGACCATGCGTGTCAGCACCAAGCCTTGGTCCGTCTCCAACTCGACCACGTGGAAGTCTCCCGCTGGGGTCTCCTGACCGGGTCGGATCAACAGGATCGGCTTGTCCGGATTCACTACGACGTCAGGAGTGTTGTGGAGCATGTCGAACACCGACACAGAGAAGAACCGCTCGTAGCTCGGAGTTCGAACCACCGCAGGCCCTTCGGACAAGCTGAACCAGCAATACCCGTAGTCAACCGTTGCCTGTGGTGTGATGACCGTGTCATCGGTCGGATCGACCAAGCCGGTGAACGAGAATGTGCCTGGTTCATGATCCACCAACCACTTCCGCATCATGCGAACCTGTTCCTGATTCGGATACTCCCGGATGTAATTCTCGATCGAGTCCTGACCAGAGAGGTTCGCGGCATGAACGGCCATGATGCTCCTTTGGCGGTGGCGTAGCCCAATCTAGGAGCCGGCCAACACGTCCGTTCTCGGCTGTCCACGTCGGCACATAGGAGCGCCTACTCGCTCCGGGCTTCCTGCGCTATCGGTGCTGGCCCCTTCTTCCCGTCGCACCTACGGCAATGAAAACAACTCCCACAATGCCGACAACGATCAGCGGCGCTGCCGCTGCGTCGCTCCAGAACATCATGCCAGCTGCAAACAAGGCGAGCGCGATGCCGGCCAACCACATGATTGTGTCTTTCAACGCAACCTCCTAGGCCCCAACGGTCATCGTATCGCCGATTCCGGGGTCCGAACAGGCAGCAGAAAGCACCTATCGGCACATCTGTTCCGCTTCGAGCCGGATGAGGTCGTCCAGGACTACGGTGTCCGCTCCAACAAGGAGGCGTCGAATGCCCACCAAGACACCGGTTGCGAGGATCTGGCATGGCTGGACTTCGGTTGAGAACGCAGATGCCTATCAGGCCGTTGTGGAACATGAGGTCATCCCAGCGATCCTCGAGCGCTCAATACCGGGGCTGTCGAGCGCACCGGTGATGCGGGCACACGATGTCGTGGACGGGGAGATCGAATTCACCACGATCATCTGGTTCGACAGCCTCGAAAGCGTCAAGGGCTTCATGGGTGAGGACTACCGCCAAGCTCATGTACCGGAAAGCGCTAGGACCGTATTGAATCGGTTCGAGGCCGACGCGAAACACTTCCATCTCGTTG
>CAJQOW010000199.1 GCA_905480055.1 uncultured Acidimicrobiia bacterium | reverse complement strand
CCCAGAGCCACCGTTGCAATAACGGTCTTTGCCTTGTCCCTGTTGTCCCTGAGGTCACTCATCGGTGCCAGACCCATGATGACGAACACAACCATGGCGGTGAGGACGATGCACACGAAGTTCGTGAGGAATAGCAGGAATGCACCCCATGCATCGTTGTAGAGCCCTCCTTGGAGCATTACCCCAACAACACCCAGAGGCGGAACGAGCGCAACCGCAATCGCAACGCCTGTGATCGACGACGAGACCCGTTTGTCGACCGTTGCGTACGCACCGGCGGCGCCAGCTGCGATCGCAATCATCAGATCGATCATGGTCGGCGACGTACGGGACAGGATCTGGGTGTTCGAGGCAAGGGGCACCAGGTGCGGTGTCCATGCCGCGACGATCCAAGCAACACCGATAGCCACTACCACTCCACCGGCAACGGTCGCGAATGATGTCGACACCCTGCGCATCCAGCCGTTGACGATGGCAGCGCTGACGCCCATGATCGGGGTCATCAGTGGTGCGACCAGCATCGCACCGATGACAACCGCAGTGGAATCGGCGAGTACGCCGAGTGTTGCGATGACGACGGAGAGGACCAGCAACGTCCAGAAGCCGCGCTGCTTTGCAAATGCGTCAGGTGGCTCGAAGTAGAGGCTGTCAACGAGGTCGTCGCGTTGGCGGTCTCCGAGGTCTCGGCCTTCTGCCCACCGCCTTACCAGGCCGCCGAGCTCCGTGGCCCTGAGATCCTGTTCCTCCGGGTTCGCAACCCCGAAAGAAATCATCACACCCCCGATGACGATTGCTCCAATGCCCCCGAGCACGATCAGTCCGCTGACGAGCGCTGCGGGTATGACAGCGATGATGACTGCGAGCGCGACAAAGAACAGGCCACGGATGAGGTCATACAGCCAACTGGTATTGGTCGCGCGGCTTGTGATCCCACGAAACGCAATCAGTACGCCGCGAACACCCACCACGACGGCGAGAACCTTGGTGATAGCAGAGAGTGTCTCGTTGGTGAAGAGGACAAGCACCATGCCCGCCGCAATGAGAACAAGACCAAGCGCGATCCCTCGCCATGAAGAGTGGGGTGAACGGATCTCAGCCCAGATGTCCGTGATTCCGACAACGACCAACGCACCCGAGGCCACGAGCGCGATGGCAAACGCTGAGGCACTGGGGAATGCAAGCACCACCACGCCAGCGACGATGAAGGCGGCCCCTCGCAGGGTGGCAGGGTTCACCCACCTTTCGACGAGTTCATCTTTTTTGGCGAGCACCTGCCGAATGTAGTCGGACGTGCAGCGTTGCGGCGCTGCATAGGCTGGCGCGATGCCCGCTCAGCCAATGATCGACCTCAGCAACCTCACGAAGCTATTCCGCGGCTCGCAGGCCCCGGCAGTAGACAGCCTCTCGCTCACGGTCCAGGAGGCCGAGACAGTGGTACTCGTCGGACCATCGGGGTGCGGCAAGACGACGACGCTGAAGATGATCAACCGCCTGATTGAGCCGACATCGGGCTTGATCACGGTGGCAGGGCGTGATGTCACGCAGATGGAACCGCATGAGCTGAGGCGCGGCATCGGCTATGTGATCCAGCAGATCGGACTGTTTCCCCACCGGACCATTCGCGACAACATTGCAACGGTGCCGTCGCTCCTTGGTTGGAGCAAGTCCGCTATCACGGATCGCGTCGATGAGCTCGCCGACATGGTGGATATCGATCCGGGCATGCTCGACCGATACCCGGCTGAGCTCAGCGGTGGCCAACGTCAGCGTGTTGGCGTTGCCAGGGCGCTGGCCGCAGACCCGCCGGTGCTGCTCATGGATGAGCCGTTCGGGGCAGTAGATCCGATCGTACGTGCAAGGCTCCAACACGAGTTGAAGGAGTTGCAGGCGAGACTCCACAAGACCATCGTCCTCGTCACCCACGACATCGACGAGGCGATCCTTCTTGGCGACCGAATAGCGATCCTCAACGTCGGCGGCATCCTCGAGCAGTATCAGACACCAGAAGAGACCCTGCGCGATCCTGCCAATGCTTTCGTGGCCGGTTTCCTCGGGTCCGATCGGGGAATCAAGCGGCTTTCCCTGATCCCGATTTCGACGATCGACGTGGTCGCAGGGCCCGTTGTCGCTCCTGACGCAACAATCCAGGAGGTGCGGACCGTTGCGCTCGAACACGGGGTCGATTGGGTCGCTGTGCTCGACGGCGATGCTCTGCTTGGCTGGAAGGCAGTTGCTGATGTGTCCACCGATGGCGATCCCCTGCCCGGCCATGAGCCACGGGCGTTCGCTTCCACGCTCTCCCCCGCTGACAGCCTCAAGGAGGCGCTGGACGCCGTTGTCACGTCGCACACGTCCGTGGCAGCCGTCATCGACGACGGTCGATATGTCGGGATGTTGACCATGGATGAAATCAGCAAGGAGATCATCCAGTGAGCCTTGTTGGCCAGGCGGGCCAACCGTTCCTCGACTGGGACTGGGTGCTCTCGCATGGGGACGACATCTGGGAGGCGACCATCGAACACGCCACCCTCACGGCGATCGCCCTGGGCATAGGCCTCGTCCTGTCGATGGTGTTTGCCCTGGTGGCACTTCGGTGGCGGCGCACCTACACCCCTATCACCTGGTTCACGGGCATCCTGTACACCATTCCCTCCTTGGCGTTGTTCACCTTCCTGGTGCCGATCTTCGGACTGAGCCTCATCACTGCTGAGATCGCACTGATCTCCTACACCCTGCTGATCCTCATCCGCAACATCGTCGCCGGCGTCGACGCAGTGCCGGATCACCTCACCGAAGCCTCCCGCGGGATGGGGATGACGACGCGCCAAACGTTCATGTCCGTGCAGCTCCCGCTGGCTCTCCCTGCGATCATCGCCGGTATCCGCATTGCCGCGGTCACCACCATCGGCTTGGTGACGGTGACGGTGCTGGTGGGTCAGGGCGGATACGGCGTGTTCATCCTGAGGGGTATTCGACGCCAGTTCCTCACCGAGGCTCTGGCTGGCACCGTGCTATCGGTCCTCCTGGCCATTGTCGTCGACGGTGTCCTTCTCGGCGTAGAACGCTGGGCGACCCCGTGGGCCGCCAGAAAGGCGTCGTCGTGATCGAGTTTCTCGGCGACGTCCTCGCCTTCTTCGCAGATCCGGAGAACTGGACCGGAACCCGTGGCATCCTGAATCGCACGTGGCAGCACGTATCCATCTCTGTCATCGGGGTATTCCTGGCTTGCCTGTTGGCCTTGCCCCCTGCCGTGTATCTCGGCCACGCAAAGAAGGGTGGGTTCGCCGCAGTGTCCGCCGTCAACATTGGTCGTGCAGTGCCGTCCTTCGGGGTGGTCGGGGTGATGTTCCCCATCACGCTGTCGATCGCATTCCTTGCCTCCCCCATCGGTTACTGGGCGACCTTGATCGCCTTGGTGCTTCTGGCGATGCCTCCGATGTTTGTCAATGCGTACGTGGGTGTCAGGGAGGTCGATCCAGCACTCACCGAGGCCGCACGGGGCATGGGAATGACTGGGCGAGAAGTCCTCACAAAGGTTGAGATGCCGCTCAGCATCCCATTGATCATGGCTGGAGTACGGACAGCCGCA
>CAJQOW010000198.1 GCA_905480055.1 uncultured Acidimicrobiia bacterium | reverse complement strand
CGATTATTCGGCCTCAGACACGTACCAGCTTGGTACGGACATCGACACACCGTGGATCGAGGCGATCAACGCCCACTTCCATATCGCGGTCGATGGCATCTCGCTGCCTCTGGTCATCCTGGCCACCTTCATCACAGTGCTCGTGATCATCTACTCATGGAACCACTTCCCAGAACCGCACAACCCAAAGCTCCTCCTGGCCTTGGTGCTGATTCTGGCAACTGGCATGATTGGTACGTTCGTCGCACTGGACCTGGTCCTGTTCTTCCTGTTCTTCGAGGTTGTCCTCCTGCCGATGTACTTCATGATCGGCATCTGGGGCGATACGAGTATTCGCCACGTCCCGGTGTTCGGCTGGAACATCGAGCTGCGTCTCTATGCGTCGCTCAAGTTCTTCCTCTTCACCCTCGCGGGTTCAGCGTTCATGCTTCTGAGCTTCCTGGCGATCTACTTCCGAAGCGCGGACACGCTCGGGTATCGCTCCTTCTCGATGGTGGAGCTCGCCGACCTCGGTGCCATGGGTGCGTTCACCGGCACGTTTGCGACACTGGTGTTCCTGGGGCTATTCCTCGGCTTCGCTGTGAAGGTTCCGATGTGGCCCCTCCACACGTGGCTGCCTGACGCCCACACGGCCGCACCGACGATTGGCTCGGTCATCCTTGCTGCGGTTCTCCTGAAGCTCGGAACCTACGGATTTGTCAGGATCGCGCTGCCGATACTCCCCGATGAGGCAATCGTCTGGGCGCCGTGGATCGGGCTGCTCGCCGTGATCGGCATCATCTACGGTTCCCTTGCCTGTCTTGCCCAGGACGACATGAAGCGCCTGATCGCGTATTCGTCGGTCGGCCACATGGGCTTTGTGATGCTCGGCATCGCGACACTCACACCGATCGGTATCAACGCCGCAATCATCGGCATGGTCGCCCACGGTGTCATCACCGGCCTGTTGTTCTTCATCGCAGGGTCGATGGCGCACCGCTACCACACACGGGACATGCGTCGCCTCGGTGGCAACATGAGCATCATGCCCAAGATGGGCGTCCTGCTCGGATTTGCTGCAATGGCATCGCTCGGACTTCCCGCCCTTGCTGGGTTCTGGGGCGAGTTCATGGCGCTGATGGCATCGTTCGATCCGCTACCGGCAATCGGGGAGACGCCGCTGTTCCGTGGGTTCATGGTTGTCGCTGCGATCGGAACGGTGCTGACCGCTGCGTATTTGCTGTACATGCTGCGGAACGTGGACTTCGGCGAGCCATCCGAGGAATGGGCCGGCAAGGAGTTCGAGGACGTCGACAAGTTCGAGTGGATGGCATGGACACCGCTGGTGATCGCCACCCTCGTCATCGGCATCTGGCCAGCTGTTGTGTTCGGTGCCACCAACGACGCAGTGATCGCACTCGTCGAGAAGGCGTTCGGAGGCTGACCCGTTGTTCGTGATCGACTACCACGCGCTACTCCCGGAACTGATCCTTGCGGTCACCGTTGTGTTGACGCTCGTGGTCGATGTCGTCACGCGAAGGGGCCAGAAGCACCTCGTTGCCATCATTGGCGTGATTGGGCTGTTTGCGGCGTCCGTGCCGATCTTCACGCTTGCCTTCTGCGACTCACTCGACTTCTGCACGGACACAGGCACGAGGAGCCTCTTCGACGGGTCCTATGTGTTCGACGAGTACTCACTGGTGCTCAAGGCGATGTTCATCTTCGCCGGCTTCATCGTGCTCCTGCTGTCGATTGGCTACCTCGAGTCTGACCGGTACTACGAGGGCGAGTACTACTTCCTCATCATTTCGGCCGTGCTCGGAGCGGTGGTGATGGCCTCATCGAGAGACTTCATCACCATGATCGTTGCGCTCGAGCTGGTGTCGATTCCGGGCTTCCTGCTCGCTGGATGGCGCAAGGCTGACCCGAGATCGAATGAGGCCGCGCTCAAGTTCTTTGTCATCGGTGTACTCGCGCTTGCGCTGACGTTGTTCGGTGTGTCTTTGATCTATGGGTGGACCGGCACGCAGAAGTTCTCCGAGATTGCCGCTGTCGCTGGCGAGGCTTCGTCCGTGCCGATGTTCAACCTCGGCATCCTGTTCGTTGTGCTCGGTTTCGGATTCAAGGTGGCCGCAGTTCCGTTCCACTACTGGACTCCCGATGTCTATCAGGGCTCGCCGACGCCGGTCACGGCCTGGCTGTCTGTTGGTTCCAAGGGCGCAGGCTTCGTTGCACTCCTGAGCGTGTGCTATCTCGCCTTCCCAACGGCCACAAACATCTGGGGACCGATCATGTGGCTCGTTGCCGTGCTCACGATGACCGTCGGCAACGTCGTAGCGATCAAGCAGACCAACGTCATGCGCATCCTTGGCTACTCATCGATGGCCCAGGCCGGCTTCATGCTCGCACCGTTCGGTGCTGCAGCTGCTTCAGGCGCAGACCTCGCAGGCCCATTTGCTGCAACGATCACGTACCTCATCATCTACGCCGTGATGACCCTTGGCACATTTGCCACCATCATGCTCATCGGTTCGCGGGTTGGTTCCTACGAACTCGCGGACTGGGGCGGACTGCTCAAATACGCTCCAGGGCTTGCCGGCGCGATTGCGCTGTTCTTCATGTCGCTGGCAGGTGTCCCACCGCTCGCTGGGTGGTTCGCGAAGTTCGCCATGTTCAGCGCAACCATTGGTGTTGGCGATTGGTGGGGCTACAGCATCGCAATCATTGCCGCTATCAACGCTGTGATCGCCTTCGTGTACTACTCGAAGGTCGTCAAGGTGACATGGTTTGATCCTGTGCCCGAGAGCCTCGATCTGGAAGATCAACAGCGGTTCGAGGTTCCGGCGCCGATCGGGTTCGCCCTTGGACTCACAGCCATCGGCGTTGTCGTGATCGGTTTCTTCCCCGGGCTGGCCGCGAACATCGGCGAGTACTCAACCGAGATCTTCGCCTACCTCGGTCTCTGACCCGCCCACACCTCCTCGACCATCGACGCTTCGAACATTGCTGGGCCTGCGCACAGAATGCAATCGTGGTCGTTCATGGGCGTCAACCTACACTCGCCGCCATGAGGCAACGGGTATTGGAACGTATTCGGGACGACGGTCCCTTGGGCTTCGATGCCTACATGGAGTTGTGCCTGTACGACCCGGAGGCGGGGTTCTTTTCCTCTGACGCCGTTCGGTCCGGCGCGGACGGAGACTTCGTCACCAGCCCAGAGGTCAGCCCTTGGTTCGGTCGCCTGATCGGGCGATGGGCCGCCGACCAGTTCCCGCACGGGACATCGACCCTTCTGGAGGTTGGAGGGGGGTCGGGTGCCCTTCTGGAGGCGTTGGTCGCCGAGAGCGGGGATGCGTTCGGGGAGATCGCCGCGGTGGAGGTGTCGCCGAGCGCACGACGCTCGGTTGGGGAACGCGTGCCGCGCACCCGCCTCGTTGCAGACATCAGGGAGCTGCCGGTAGATGTCCCGGTCGTCGTCGTAGCGAATGAGCTGCTGGACAACCTTCCCGTCCGCCTGGTTGAACGAATCTCCAGCGGATGGAATGAACTGCTGGTGGGTGA
>CAJQOW010000197.1 GCA_905480055.1 uncultured Acidimicrobiia bacterium | reverse complement strand
GGTGCTCGATACCACCATGCGAACTGATATGGCCGCTGGCCTCGAGCGCTGGGCACAGTCACCGAGCGGCCGCGGCCGCGTTGTGGACGTGATCGGTCACGAGGGATGGGAACTCGAACAGGTCGTCGACGGCCTTGGAGTGGTCGGGTTCGTCTTCGAAGGCAGGCCCAACGTGTTCGCTGACGCCACGGGAGTACTCAGGGGAGGCAATACCGTCGTGTTCCGGATCGGATCAGACGCACTGGGCACTGCCGAGGCGATCGTTGAACATGCGCTCGCGCCAGCCCTGGAGTCGAGTGGGCTTCCAGCCGGAGCAGCGTCGCTGGTGGCGAGCGCCTCGAGGGCTTCCGGTTGGTCAATGATGGGCGACCCGCGCCTGTCGCTTGCCGTCGCAAGGGGGTCAGGAACCGCCACGAGCCAACTCGGCGCCGTTGCGCGGCAAGCGGGCAATGCGGTGAGTCTTCACGGAACCGGAGGTGCGTGGATCGTCGCCGCCTCAGACGCTGACACCCAGGACTTCGCTGCGGCCGTGTTCCACTCGCTCGACCGCAAGGTCTGCAATACCGTCAACACGGTGTGTGTCGCCCGAGACCGCGTCGATGATCTCGTGCCTGCACTGCTGCATGCCCTCGACCGGGCGGGGGAGCGCCGAGGCGCCGAACCCAAACTGCACGTGGACCCGTCAGCGATCGACTTCATTCCCGACTCGTGGATGTCGACGGTTGTGCCGATCGCGAGGGCCGAAGGCCTTGTTGATGAGCCGAAGGCCGAGGGCATCGCAGCCGGCATGCTGGGACATGAGTGGGAGTGGGAGGACAGCCCCGAGGTGACGCTCGCTGTCGTCGCCGACGTTGATGAGGCCGTGGAGCTCTTCAACACGTACTCCCCGAAGTTCGCTGCGTCGCTCATCTCTGCGGATCCGAACGCACACAGCAGGTTCTTTGCGATGCTCGATTCTCCGTTCGTCGGCAACGGATTCACCCGATGGGTGGACGGTCAATACGCCCTCAACAAGCCCGAACTCGGGCTTTCCAACTGGGAGCACGGCAGGCTCTTCGGCAGGAGCGGGATCCTGTCTGGCGACTCCGCATACTCCGTCAGGATCCGTGCTCGCCAGAGCAACCCTGACATCGGACGCTGAACTTCACCCCGGCGCAATCGGCGTGGGCGCATTGACCCACTACGCTGGCGCCTCGACAAGGAGAATCGGTGTCGACCTACGACTTCCATGAGATCGAGGCCCGCTGGCAGCGGACCTGGGACGAAGATGGGATCTACCGCGTCCCGAATCCCGGGGATGCCGCGTTCGATGACACCAAACCGAAGAAGTACATCCTCGACATGTTCCCGTATCCGTCAGGGGCAGGGCTCCACGTGGGGCATCCGCTGGGGTACATCGGTACGGACATCTACAGCAGATACCACCGCATGCGAGGGGCACATGTCCTGCACCCGATGGGTTTTGACTCATTTGGCCTGCCTGCCGAGCAATACGCGGTCGAGACCGGCGTGCACCCCGCAACCACGACCGAGAAGAACCTCGCGAACTACAAGCGTCAGCTCAAGGCATTCGGCTTCTCGTACGACTGGGACCGTTCGATCGCCACCACGGACCCGGACTACTTCAAGTGGACGCAGTGGATATTCCTCCAGTTGTTCGGGGCATGGTTTGACGATGAACAGCAACGTGCTCGACCGATTTCTGAGCTTGTCTCCGAACTCGAAGCAGGTCACTGCTCAGCCGACGGAGTGATGTGGCAGAACCTCGAAGCCTCAGATCGCTCCGCATATCTCGACAGCCAGCGCCTCGCCTACATCGATGAGGTGCCGGTCAACTGGTGCCCGGCGCTCGGAACCGTATTGGCCAACGAGGAAGTGACCATTGAGGGTCGATCCGAGCGCGGGAACTTCCCCGTGTATCGCCGGCCCCTTCGCCAATGGATGCTGCGCATCACCGCCTATGCGGACAGGCTGATCGACGAGTTGGATCTTGTTGACTGGCCGGACTCAGTCAAGACGATGCAGCGGAACTGGATAGGTCGCTCCGAGGGCGCGCACATCGTGTTCGAGGTTGAAGGCCATCAGGCCCCGTTGCGGGTGTTCACCACGCGCCCAGACACCGTGTTCGGAGCCACGTACATGGTGCTGGCTCCGGAGCACCCCATGGTCGATGAGATCACGGCGGAGGTCTGGCCGGAGGGCACGAAACCAGCATGGACGCTCGGCATCGACAAACCAGGAGATGCGGTTGCGGCCTACCGGCTTGCGACATCTCGCAAGTCGGATCGAGATAGGCAGGTCGATGACAGGGAGAAGACTGGTGTCTTCACCGGGACGTTCGCCGTCAACCCACTGAACGGTGAGCTGGTCCCCATATTCATCGCCGACTATGTGCTGATGGGCTACGGAACCGGCGCAATCATGGCGGTGCCCGGGCAGGACGAACGTGACTGGGAATTCGCAGAGAAATTCGAACTTCCCATCATTCGAACGGTCCTGCCACCGCGCGAGTTTGATGGAGACGCCTATCTCGGCGAAGGCCCAGCGGTCAACTCTGGCTTCCTCGACGGCCTCGAGATCGAAGATGCGAAGAAGCGGATCATCCAGTGGCTCGAGATCAACGGCCACGGCGAGGGAACCATCACCTACAAGCTGCGTGATTGGTTGTTCTCGCGCCAGCGCTACTGGGGGGAGCCGATTCCGATTCTCCACGGTCCCAACGGTGAGCTGAAGGCGGTCCCCGAAGCGGACCTGCCGCTCGAGTTGCCCGAGGTCGACGACTACCGACCAGCGGCATCAAACGACGAGCACGCCGAACCTACGCCTGCACTCAGCAAGGCGGACGACTCGTGGAAGTACGTCGACATCGACGGAGTCCGCTACACCAGGGAACTCAACACGATGCCCCAGTGGGCAGGTTCGTGCTGGTACTACCTGAGGTTCATCGACCCGGGGAACGACTCCGTTCTCGTGTCACCTGAGGCCGAGCGGTATTGGATGGGGGAGCACGGCGTCGATTTGTATGTCGGCGGTGTGGAACACGCCGTACTGCACCTGCTGTACTCCCGGTTCTGGCACAAGGTGCTGTTCGACCTCGGTCACGTCACCACACGGGAGCCGTTCGGGAGGCTGTTCAACCAGGGGTACATCCTGGCCGACGCGTTCCAGGACGGGCGGGGTGTGTACGTCGAGGCGGCCGATGTCGTCGAACGTGACGGAAGCTTCTTCCTCGAAGACGAAGAGGTCACGCGCCTCTATGGAAAGATGGGGAAGTCGCTCAAGAACTCCGTCAACCCCGATGACATCTTTGATGAGTACGGCGTTGACACGCTTCGGCTCTACGAGATGTTCATGGGGCCACTCGACACGTCGCGGCCATGGTCGACACGTGACATCGTCGGAGTTCATCGATTCCTCCAGCGTGTGTGGCGCAATTTCATCGACCCGGACACCGGAGAGCTGCTCGTCTCGGACAACGACAGCTCCGGCGAGCTCGAGACCCTGCTCCACCGAACCATCGAGGCCGTCACCGCAGACATGAACAACCTGCACTTCAATACGGCCGTTGCGCGGCTGTTCGAGCTGAACAACGCTCTCGTCGCGGAGGACCGGGTACCTGCGGATGTGGCATCGGCGTTCCCGAGGCTGCTCGCACCACTCGCCCCGCACATCGCTGAGGAGCTGTGGCACCGCATGGGTCAGGAGGAATCCATCGTGGTCGCTCCCTGGCCGGCCTATGACGCCGACCTGACCGCTGAGGAGACGACAACGATGGTTGTCCAGGTCAACGGCAAGGTCAGGGACAGGCTCGAAGTGCCAGTGACGATCACCGAGGAAGAGGCCGTGGCTCTCGCCCTTGCATCCGAACGTGTGCAGGCACACACCGGCGGCGCACCACCACGCAAGGTGATTGCTCGCCTCCCCAATGTCGTGAGCCTCGTGGTGTGAAGGCCAGAGCCGACGACGTCGTTGTTGCCGCCGGCCTCACCCAGTTCGACCTCGTATCTGACTCGGTCACGGTGTCACGAATGCCCCGCTTGATGGAAGGCATACTCGGTAGGGGTGTCCACGCCATCACCCTCGGGTCGAGCATCTTCGTGGCGCCCGACAGATACGAAGCCGTCGTCCAGGGCTCCGAGCCCGAGCTGATCGCACACGAATTGATTCACGTCGAGCAGTGGCGCAGTCACGGCAAGCTGGGGTTTCTCTCCCGGTATCTTTCTGACTACGTGCGGCTTCGGATCCTTGGCCTCACCCACGCACAGGCGTATCACGGGATCGGGTTCGAGCACATGGCATTCAAGGAGTCCAAGCGAATGGTCGAGATCCTCTGATGGAGTCCTCAGCACCTCCGAAGCCACCCGAGGGCTACCTCCCGGTAGCACAGTGGTCCTATTGGCAGGTCATACTCGTGTTCGTCGCCGGCATCGTGGGGTCGGTGGTCGCCACCGTCATCATGATCGCCCTCGGCGTGGAAGTGCTCGAACCCGTGCCGTTCGCCATCGTGTTCCTTGCCCAAACGGGGACCAGCTTTGCCGTCGTGGTCTGGCTCTCGTGGACGCGAGGGACGAAGTCCCTCTCCGCCGACTTCGGTTTGGCCGTACGTCCGGGCCAGTGGTGGGGCGTGCCCGCAGGCATGGCACTCCAGATCGTGGTTGCACTTCTGACGGCCCCACTGATCATTTGGATCTTCGGTGACGATCCACCCGAGCAGGGCGTAGCGGAGATCGCCGGAACCTCAGAGACGTTGATCGAGCAGTTGCTTGTGCTGGTTGCCATCGCTGTGGCTGCACCCATCATCGAAGAAGTCATCTATCGCGGGATGCTGTTGTCCACGCTGCGTCGTCGGTTCGGCGCCTGGACGTCCATCCTCATCTCAGCGGTGATCTTCTCCGGGATCCACGCACTGCTCGATCCGAATGCCATTGCTGCGGTGCCCGGCTTGTTCCTGCTCGGCGTGGTCCTTGGATACGCAGCGTTGCGCACCGGAGACCTTTCGCTCCCGATCGCCCTCCACAGCGGGGTCAACCTCCTGGCGGCGATTGCCCTGCTCTACGGTTCGGAGATCGCTGACTGGGCGGAGCGGCAGCTGGAGGAGATCGAGGCGATCATCGCCTTCCTGCCGTTCTAGCGGCGCGTTCGGACCCCTTCACTTCGTCCCTGTGATCCGATAGAACTAAGCGTGGCGGCGGTCGTGTGCCATGGAACGCGCCTCGACCAACCTCCAATACACAGTCATCGGTGTCGCTGCCCTCCTCGCCGTCGGCGGACTGCTGTGGTTTGGCTGGCCGTCGGCGCACGTACCTGTTGCCGAGTCGCCCGTGGTCGATGTCGTCGATACACACCGCCTCACCGTCCACGTATCGGGAGCGGTGGTCACGCCAGGTGTCGTGGAGGTGCCAGGTGAAGCTCGCGTTGCTGATGCCGTTGCCGCTGCGGGAGGTGCGACCGCACTGGCAGAACTCGGGGCGATGAATCTCGCGGCTCCGTTGCGAGATGGCGATCACATAGCAGTGCCCTCACGTGGTGAGGTGGAGCTGGACGCGCAGCAAGCCAACGGGGTTGATCTCAACACTGCTTCAGCGTCTGAGCTCGAGGCGCTGCCCGGTGTGGGTCCCGTATTGGCCGAGCGTATCGTCGAGTTCCGCGATCAGCATGGTCGCTTCGCAACCCCCGAGGATCTGTTGGACGTGCCAGGCATCGGGGAGGCGAAGCTATCGCAGTTCCGAGAGGAGATCTCGTCACCCTGATCGGTGCCATCTCCATTCCGGGGAGGTGGTGCATCGCAGGCGCAGTGTCGGTGTTCATCGGCGTTGCGTCTCCGTGGTGGCTCGGGGTCGCCGTGATGGCGACCGTGGTGCTGCTGGTGCCGCGGCTGGTCGGAATCCGCGCTGCTGTTGTATTGGCCGTATTGCTCGCTTCCGGGGCCATGGCTGGATTGTTCGCCGACGCTCGAGCAGCGGCCGAGATCGGGGCAGAGCTGCCGGAAGGTCTCGTGACCCTTGAGATGGCCGTGTTGCGTGACCCCATCGGCGAATGGGGTGGCGTTGCCGTCGTCAGGCCCATTGTGGTCGATGGGCAGCCGTGGGAAGGCCCCAAGCTGGCTGCGGTTCCCCTCGGCAACGAGGCGCAGACAGGTGACACGGTCCGCGCCGTTGGCCAGATCGCGGCGGGCGCGCGGAGGGTGCGCACGGAGCATGTGGCTGGGACCGTACGCATCTCGAGGGTCGCCGAGGTGAC
>CAJQOW010000196.1 GCA_905480055.1 uncultured Acidimicrobiia bacterium | reverse complement strand
CCGACTCCTCTTCGACGACCCCGTACTCGTTGTCCGTCATGTGCCCCTCCGTTCGTCCCGATCAGCCTAGATGTGTCGACACTAGGAGGTCTACGGAGGGCCGTCATCGCATCCATCCCTGCTAACTTGGTAAGACGATGGCTAATGAATCGAACACAACCGGTGAAGACTCCTGGAAGCAACGGCTTTCACCTGTCGACAAGCTGATCCTCGTCCTGTGCGTGGTGGGCGTCGTGATGGTGACCTGGGTCGTCCTCGACGCATCGGGCCTGACGTTGTTCGATGAGCATGCAGCTGAGGTCATTGCTGATTCGTGGAGCAGTACCGCAACGATCGGGTTGATCGTTGCCTTGATCGTGGCCACGATCGTCGGACTCTTCATCTGGCTGCTTGCCAGGGCGACGGTCGTTAACCCTGGCGACGATGCCATCGAGGACGCGTACTCGCAGGACATGGTTCCCGAGTAGTGGCTCGCTTTGCTCGGAGCTTTCCGGCATGGGGCATCAGTTTTGAGTTTTGAGTTTTGAGTTTTGAGTTTTGAGTTCTGAGTTCTGAGTTGTGCGTCTTGAGCCTTGAGCCTTGAGCCTTGAGCCTTGAGCCTTGAGCCCCAACACCCTCTCTGGTTCGTGACGGCAGCGGTAGGCGTCACTGCGCGCCTCTCACCCGCCTTTGGCGGGGGAGATGCCCGGCAGGGCAGAGGGGGCAAGCCCTTCCGGCAACGCACGACGGACGGCGCGAGGTCGTACGACGCCGTACTGCGGAGCACGTTGGGCTGGCCCCCTGCGACCTTCGCTTTGCTCGGCCGCCTCGCCCACCTGAGCTGGGTGAGGGAAGTCTTCAGACGTCGGGCATACTTTGGGCGTGGCTGACGAACCGTTTCTGCTCAAGAACATGGTCACTCGGGAGACCGTGGGCGGCTTGGCGTCGTGGGTTGGTGCCGTCCAGGCCGACTTCGATGTCGATGGCTTCGTTGCTGACGTGTTCGACGACTCATGGGACGATCTGGAACTCAAGCAGCGGACCCGCCACATCACGCTGATGCTTGGTCGCCATCTGCCGGACGCATATCCCGAGGCTGTTGCGATCCTGCTCGTGGCCGCCGATCAGCACGGCGAACCTGGGTGGGATGCGATGAGCCTCTCGGACTTCGTCGAGGTGTACGGCATGGACGATCCGGACGTATCGACCCCGGCGCTCGCCGAGTTCACCAAGCTCGCATCGTCCGAATTTGCGGTTCGGCCGTTCATTCTTCGCTACCCGGATCGCATGTACGCGCAGATGCTGATCTGGGCACACGACGAGGACTGGCGAGTGCGCAGGCTGGCAACAGAAGGCTGCCGCCCCAGGTTGCCCTGGGGAATGGCGCTCAAACCGCTCCAGCAGGATCCGACGCCGATCGTGCCGATCCTGGCGGCGCTGAGAAATGACCCGTCGGAGGATGTCAGACGCAGCGTCGCAAACAACCTCAACGACATCGCAAAGGACCACCCCGACACAGCGGTATCGCTGCTCGCCGAATGGCAGGACGGAAGTGCCGAGACGGCTGCGCTCACAAAGCATGCGCTTCGGACGCTCCTCAAGAAGGGAGACCGAGGCGCTCTGGGTCTGATGGGCTTCGACCCCGATGTCGCCGTCGCCGTGGGTGACCTGCGTATCGAGCCGGGGACCCCGGTCGTCGGAGGAACCGCACGAGTCTCGTTCACCGTCACCTCGAATGAACGGGAGCGAGTTCCGATCATGGTTGATCTTGCGGTGTGGTACTTGAAGGACAATGGGTCGCAATCGGCGAAGGTGTTCAAGCTCAAGACGCTCGACATCGATCCCGGCGCTTCTGCCGAGATCTCTCGGAAGATCACGTTTGAGCAGCTGTCCACCCGCCGCGTGTATGCAGGTCCGCATGGGGTGGAGGTCCAGGTCAACGGGCCAGCGAGGGGCCGATTGGATTTCGAGGTCGCAGACAGTTGATCGAGCTCGCTTCGCTCGCAGCCATCAGCCATCAGCCATCAGCCATCAGCCGCCAGGGGAGCCCCGGAGCCTTGGGGTTCTGGAGCTGGTGGTGTTCGCTGCGCTCACGCATGTGTCCTCTCACCCGCCTTTGGCGGGGGAGATGCCCGGCAGGGCAGAGGGGGCCAGCCCATCAGCCATCTCGTCGACGACCCAACAGCAGCCCGCCTCATCGGCATCATCGCGTAGCTGATGGTCTCTCAAACCAGTCCTCCTTCCTCAACCCAGGGCTCCAGACCTGGTATACGCGGTCTGGAACCCAGGGTTCGCTGTAGCGAGCCTGTGCCGTGCTGACCTGGCCTGCCGTGATCTCCTCCACCGCTGCCGCCTGCCATCCGAAGGGGCCATGCTGGTGCACTGGTTGTGTCGGGTACGGAGTTTGGTTGGCGACCCCGGCGCATGAGGGTGCAACAATGGCTGCGAAGGATCAATCTCGTGAGTCTGCAACCGTTTCCTGGGTTCGAGGCCTACCCGACGCATCATTGCGTGACGGGCTCGCTCAAACATGTCTACGACTATCACGGGTACCCCGTTTCTGAGGATCTCCTCCTGGGTCTTGGACGCGGCATCGGATTCGTCTATTTCCATATCAAAGGAACCGACCCATTCTTTGGGGGCCGGGCCAACATGGAGCGACCCAACGAAGAAGGACTCGAGAAGACCATTGGGCGACGAACCGGTGTGGATGTCGAATCCCACACGACGACGAGTGCGGCGAAGGCTCAGAGGGAACTACGAGCGATGCTTGCTGAGCACGAGCCGGTGCTCGTGTATCTCGACATGGGATTCCTTCCCTACTTCGACTTCCCGGAGGAGTACCACTTCGGTGGGCATACCGTCGTCGTGGCTGGTCACGACCAGGACACGGATGAGGTCCTGGTCGCCGACCGCGACCTTTCGCTGCATCCGGTCAGCTGGGAAGCCCTTGAGCAGGCTCGAGGGTCGACCTTCAAGCCGTTCCCTCCACGGCATCGCTGGTACACCTTCGACTTCACCAACGCCAGACCCTCGACACCCGACGAGGTCCGAAAGGCCATCGCCGACGCATGTCATCAGATGCTCGAACCTCCGATAGCGAACCTCGGAGTTACTGGCATCCGAAAGGCTGCACGACAGGCACAGAAGTGGCCCCAAACCCTTGACGACACTGCGCTACGGCGAACCTGCTTCAACGTCGCCCTGTTCATCGACCACCGCGGCGGCACGGGTGGTGGCATCTTCCGCTACATGTACGCCCGGTTCCTTCATGAGGCCTCCGCTCTCGCCAGTGAGCCACGTCTGCAGGATCTTGCTCCGAGCCTCGAAGCCATTGGTGACCGCTGGGAAGGCGTGTCGGATGTCTTTGCGCAGGCGGCCGAGGCCGCCGAACCTGGCGACCACATCGAGTCTGCCTTCGATCCCATGCTCGACATCGCAGACCTCGAAAAGGACTTCTGGGAGAGCCTCGCCTCCGTGGTTGGCTAGCCAATCCGGACGCGATGATGGGGCACCCGTCAGGATGCCCCATCGTTTGTTTCTCGTGCGTGAGCGGCCTGCTCCGCTAGCTGCAGCCCTTGCTTTCGCCGCAGTTCAAGCAGCGGTAGCAGGAGCCGTTGCGGACCGTGATGTGGCCACAGGTGTCGCACAGCGGTGCGTCTCCCATCTTGTCGGCCAACACCGCTTGGACAGCGGCCGTCTGGACCTCCTGTGCCGAGTGGGCCTCGGCTGGAGCGACCGATGCCGACGCCACAGGAGCAGGTGCGGCAGCCGTGATGGTGGCCTGCGTATCCGGTGCAGCACCCGAACCGTTCGTCGATCCGTTGGGTGAGTCCTGGATCGGGGAGTCGGCGAATGCGGCTGCCTCGACCTGGGCTTCGATGTCCTTCTCCATTGCCGCCTCGGTGAGGTCGAGCTGGAGACCGGCATCCACTGCCATTCCCTGAGGAGGCTCAGGCAGATCGCCTTCGCGCTCCGGTGGGATCTGGGCGAGCTCGTCACGGTGCAGGTACTCGACACCAAGCGCCCGGAAGACGTAGTCGACGATGGAGTTCGACATCTTGATGTTCGGGTGACCCTCGACCATGCCCCGTGGCTCGAACGTCTGGAAGGTGAACGTATCCACGTACTCCTCCAGCGGCACACCGTATTGCAGGCCCTTGCTCACGGCAATGGCGAAACACCCGAGGATGCCGCGCAACGTGGCGCCTTCCTTGGCGAGATCCAGGAAGACCTCGCCGAGCGTTCCATCCTCGTATTCGCCGGTGCGGAGGAACACCTTGTGGCCACCGATCCTGGCTTCCTGCGTGAAGCCGGCACGGCGGGCGGGGAGCATGAACCGTGGCCGGGACACGCTGTGATACGCCTCGGTCGGAGACACCCCGGGTGCGAACACACCGGAGAACACATCGACCTCTCGCTCGATGGCTGCCGTGATCTCGTCGACTTCTTCGTCTGACGTTCCCTCGTCGGATGTGGACGACAACGGCTGTGAAGCCTTCGAACCATCGCGATACAGAGCCATCGCCTTGAGACCGAGCTCCCATGAGAGCCTGTAGGACTCTTCGATGTCCTCGATCGTCGCCTCGTTCGGCATGTTGATCGTCTTGGAGATCGCACCAGAGATGAACGGCTGTGCAGCACCCATCATCCGGATGTGACCGGAGTGGTGGATGTAGCGCTGGCCGTACTTCCCGTTCCTGTTCGCCGTGTCGAACACCACGAGATGCTCGTCTGCGAGGTGCGGTGCACCCTCGATCGTCTGTCGGCCGCAGATGTCGTCGTTCGCCTCGTTGATCTCCGTTGCCGAGAACCCGAGCGCTGAGAGCATGTTGAACCCGAGGCCGTTGTACTCCTCCGGCGTGAACCCGAGGCGCTGCATCGTCTCCTCGCCCAGCGTCCACTGGTTGAATGCGAACCCGATCTCGAAGACACCGGGAAGGGTCTCCTCGACCCTGGCAATGTCTGACCGCGAGAAGCCCTTGGCCAGCAGCGTCCTGGTGTTGATGTGCGGTGAGTTTTCGAGGCTCATCGTTCCCACGACGAAGTCGATGATGTCACCGATCTGCTCGTCGATATACCCGAGGTTTGCCAGGGCCGGTGCGATGGACTGGTTGGCAATCTTGAAGTAGCCACCACCTGCAAGCTTCTTGAACTTGACGAGCGCAAAGTCGGGCTCGACACCCGTCGTGTCGCAGTCCATGAGCAGCCCGATCGTGCCCGTCGGAGCCAGCACCGTTGCCTGTGCGTTTCGGTAGCCATGCTGTTCGCCGAGGCCAACAGCCTGATCCCACGCATCGTGTGCGAAGTCGAGCATGTCCTCGGGTGCAACCCTCTGGTCGATGCCCATCACGCGGTGGCCGACTGAGTCGTACTCGAACTGCTCTGCCCCGTAGGCAGCCCTTCGGTGGTTCTTCATCACCCGCATCATCGAGCTGGCGTTCTCCGAGTACTTCGGGAACGGACCGACGACCGAGGCCATCTCTGCGGAGGCCGCATAGGAGTAGCCAGTGAGGATCGACGTGAGTGCACCGGCAATGGCTCTGCCCTCTTCGGAGTCGTAGGCAATACCCATCCGCATCAGCAGCGAACCGAGGTTTGCGTAGCCCAGGCCGAGGGTGCGGTAGTCGTAGGAACCCTGGGCGATCTCCTGGGAGGGAAACTGCGCCATGGTCACCGAGATCTCGAGCACCATCGTCCAGACGCGAATTGCGTACCGGTAGGCCTCGAGATCGAAGTCGCCCGTGGTGTCGTCGTAGAACGTGCCGAGGTTCAGCGATGCGAGGTTGCACGCCGTGTTGTCGAGGAACATGTACTCCGAGCACGGGTTCGATGCACGGATCTCGCCACCGGCGGGGGAGGTGTGCCACTCGTTGATCGTGGTGTGGAACTGGACACCGGGATCAGCAGATGCCCATGCCGCTTCAGCGATCTGACGCCAGAGGTCGCGTGCCTTGACCGTCTTCATGGTCTCGCCGTCGTAGCGGCGGGTGAGGTTCCAGTCGGCATCGTCAAGGACCGCCTCGACAAACTCGTTGGTCATGCGCACCGAGTTGTTCGAGTTCTGGCCGGACACCGTTGCGTAGGCCTCGCCGTTGAAGTCTGCCGAATAGCCAGCAGCAACCATGGCGTGGACCTTCTTCTCCTCCTCAGCCTTCCAACTGACGAACGTCTCGATGTCAGGGTGGTCGACATCGTGGATGACCATCTTGGCTGCACGACGCGTGGTGCCACCAGACTTGATGGCACCCGCAGCACGGTCGCCGACCTTGAGGAACGACATCAGTCCCGAGGACTTGCCACCGCCGGAGAGCGGCTCGCCCTCGGCGCGAATGTTGGAGAAGTTCGAGCCGGTGCCCGATCCGAACTTGAAGAGACGGGCTTCACGAACCCACAGGTCCATGATGCCGCCGGGGTTCACGAGGTCATCGTCAACCGACTGGATGAAGCATGCGTGCGGTGCCGGGCGGCTGTAGGAGTCGGGGGAGGCTTCCAACTCGTCGGTCTCGGGGTTCACGAACCAGAAACCCTGTTCTGGACCTTCGATGCCATAGCGGTGATGCAGTCCGGTGTTGAACCACTGGGGAGAGTTCGGTGCAGCCATCTGGTGGAGCAGCATGTAGGCGAGCTCGTCCTCGAAGATCTGAGCGTCCTCGGAGGAGGCGAAGTAGCCGTGCTCCTCGCCCCACCAACGCCACGTGCCTGCCAGCCTGTCGACGACCTGTCGAGCGGATCGCTCCGGGCCGAGGACCGGTTCGCCGTGGTCAAGGATCGGGTTGCCATGGTCGTCGACCTGGGGGACCCCCGCCTTGCGGAAGTACTTCGAGACCATGATGTCTGCAGCTACCTGCGACCACTGCGACGGAATCTCAGCGTTCTTCATCTCGAAGACGATCGATCCGTCGGGGTTCGTGATTCTCGAATCACGCAACGACCATTCGACGGTGTCGTAGGGGCTCACACCGTCGGTGGTGAAGCGTCGTTCGATCTGCAGACCTTTTGTCATAGGGGCCCTCCCAGGCTTGTCCGCCACGTCATGGCGATTTATCCACACACTTGCCCACAAACACAACATGTGGGGTCTCCGATGGTTTGTGACCCCTACATGTGGGTGGCTGCACGAGTGTAATTACAAGTTTGGCATTCGTCAAGTTCTCATTTCGACCGTGCGAAAACGGCCGATTCATGGGGAAGTCCTGTAGTTCTACCGCATGGCTGTGACACAGTCACAGCCCACAGCCCAATGGGTTTTCGCGCAGTCCGGTTGTTTTCGCGACATGAGCGCAGCAGTCGCGGTCGTGGCGGATGAACTGCGTCATCATGTGTCCAGGAGTCAGATGCCGCCACCGTCGTCCGCGCTGGCGAGCACCGCCACTGCGACATGTTCTGCATCAGCGAGGTGGAGGTCGCGTCCTGTGCCGCCGACCGTCGGGGAGGCTGTGTCGACCGTGATGTTTGCGACGCCGAGACGACGTTGGAACCAGTTCGCGCGCAAGAGGGCACCCTGGGCCCGAACCCGCGGAATGGCAGTGAGCGCGGTCGTGGCGGCACCACCACGGAATGCCACCTGATGGTCACCGAGCGCCCAGCGTTCGTTGCGGTAGCGAAGGGTCTCGAGGACGCCGAAGGTGAGTGGCGCGATCACGCCGATTGCGACCGCAACGACTTGGATCAACCCGTGGGCGTCAATCGGTTGGGCGACTGCCCACGCGGAGAGTGCCACCACGATCCACACCGCCAATGCAAAGCGCGCCGCTGCAAACCATCGACGTCTCAGCGACACCCGTGCGACACGTTGGAAGACCTCTGCCTCCGGCGGCGATCCGCGCAAGAAGGTCGCTGCCCAGGGTCGCCACGTGCCCGCTGTTGCGATGGGGTGCACCAGCGTCTGGGTTCGGCCGGGTGCCCTGTTGCCTTCGTTGCTCACGTCGGCGGTGTCGACGGAGATCCGCTCCGTGCCGATGCTGCGCGCCACAACCGATCTCTTGACGGTGACTCCCTGCACCCTCGCGAGCGGGGCCTCCAACGTCGACCGCGCGAGGATGCCTCGTGACACCCGAATCTGGTCGCCGACGAGACGCGACGAGAAACCGATCGCTTCCGTGGCGAGTCCCCTCGCAATGCCGAACACGCCAAAGATGAGCGGCACGATGAGGAACAGCGAGCTCGCCCCGATGATCCCCGACGCCAGACCAACTACGAAGGCGACCCCGACGACCGTCATCAGGATCAGACCGAAGAACCTGCCCGCATCAACGGCGACAACGCGCCCCAGGTCGGATGCGCCGAGCGTCGCCAGCTCGATCTCGCCACCGATCGGCTCCTCAGCGGGTTCCCGCGTCGAGTCCATGTCCTCGGTCGCCTCGCCTTGCTGAACCGAGTCGCCATTGGGCGACAACTCCGTTCGGAGCTGGTCGGCAGTAGGGGCGCTGATGAGCCCGATCCGGATTTCGCCCTCACCACCCGCCGAACTCATGACGATGGACTGGAGGCCGAGCGCCCGACCCACGATGCTGATGCGCGTGTCAACGGACTGGATGCGGTGACGCGGGAGGTCGGTGTGCACCTTCTTGAACACGCCCACACGCCATTGCAGAAGCTCGGGGGTGACGCGGTACCTACCTGTCAGGTATCGGGTCACCACCGGGAAGATGGCAGCGAAACCAATGGCCAATTGGAGGAACTCGAACGCTGCATCGCCGGACCTACTCGTGAAGATGAGGAACAGGCCGATGAGGACGCTTGGGATGCGCTGGAGCGCGTCGTCGAGGATCGTGCCGGGGTGGAGGCGTTGCCAACCTTCGTCGCCTTGATCTTCAGGCGCTCGCTCGGCTGAGGTCCTTGGTTCGTCACTCATGGGAGGGATCCGGGTCCGACTCCGCAGTTTCAGCCGACGATTGCGGACTGAGGGCGAACCTCAGGCGTTCAGCCTCGTCGGCCTCGAGATCCTCCACGTTCACGGCTGGAGTGCGAACGCCAGCCGTGCGGACAACAAGGGTTGCCAGTCCAGCCGATCGTTGGAGGGGGCCAGCCGTCACTTCGACGAACTGCACGCGGTCGCGCGGCACGCCCTTCCAGACCTTCGTGTACACGCCTGAGCGAGTCTGGAACGTGGATGCATCCAGTCGCCAGCCCCACGCACGCCAGGACAGTCGAGTCCAGGGCCACCAGCCAGCGATCAGCACGAGAATGATCGCGCCAGGAATCACGAGCGGTGCGACTGCGAACTCGATGTCGAGGAGGAGGCGGAGACCGAGGTCGATCGCAATGAGGATGATGGCGGCGATCACGATGGCGAAACCACTCCGAGCGCGACGAACGTTGAGCGCCTGTGCAGGGAGCGGTTCGAAGCCGGAGGTGGTCCACATGGCCGTGATGCTAGGAGTTGGGCGCAAGGCCGGGAACGCGGTAGTACGTCATACCTGGGACGGACTACGTGCTACCGGCTTGCGCTTCGGCTTCCACGGCCCGTTCGGCCATGGTGTCTCGCACGTCGGTGATGTCGCCCGGGCAGGTTTGGGACGCTTTCCAGTAGCAGAAGCCGGTGGGCAGGAAGAAGACCTGGAAGATGCTGAGTCCAAGTGCCCAGTTGAAGGGTGGGGGAATCGAACGCTCCAACGCTCCTGCCACAGGCCCCACGAGCGCACTCCCGACAGACCGGCCGACGCCGTTGGCGAGGTTGCCGACACCAAAGATCGTCCCCCGGTGTTCCGGGAGGTTCACGTCTGTGATGAGGGCGAACCAGTTCGGGCTATCCGCTGAAGTGAGCGCAATGGCGCACACGCCGGAGATGAAGGCGATCAACGCCCAAGGATTGGTTGCGATCTCTCCCAACACCTCGCCAGCGAGGGTGACGGTGCCTGCGCCCTCCGTGACCTCGAGGCCACGCAGCGGTACCCAGAAGAAGATCAGGAAGAAGGGAATCGCACCAAGGATCCCGACCATCGACAGGATCGCTCTTCCGCGCAGCGACTTGCGTTGGAGCCGGTCCCCGAGGTGGCCGGCAAGGATTGAGAACAACGCACCGATGGTGAAGATCGCCGCGAAGAGTCCGCCGACCTTCGTCGCAGTCGATTCGCTGTACCCCTGGGCAAGCACCTTCTCCTGATACAACAACGTCACCCAGATGAGCGACCCATACGCAATTTGCGCGGTCACCCCCTGCAGGATCAGCCACACATTGGTCCGCCGCTTGGCCAGCAACGGCAGCTGTGACCGATCGATCCGATACTCGTACTCGACGTCTGCGTCGTGGAAGACTGCCAGCTCCGGTTCCTTGTACCCCCTGGGCGCATCGAACGTGAACAGATACAAGCCTGCGAAGGCGAACCCGGACACGCCGATGACGGTGAGCGGAATCGTCCAGTCCTCCGATCCCAGCTGTGAGGCAAGCAGGCCGCCGACCAGGACGCCGACGCCCTGTGACAGACCCCAGAAGCTCATTGCCAGCCCGCGTCGCTTCGGAGCGATGAGGTCGGAGACCACGGAGAATCCGACCGATGCGATCGATCCGAGACCAATTGCCACCACCATTTGCCATGCAAAGAAGACCACAAACGACGTGGCGGTGGTTGAAGCAAGGAGGGCTCCTGCCCAGATGACCGTTCCCCAAAGGAGCAGCTTCTTGCGCGACTTCGAGTCACCGGCGTAACCCCAGGCCACTCCGACGATGGCCGTGACCAGTATCTGAGCACCCGTGAGCAACGTGATCGCGCTCTCCGACACGTCGAACGCAGATTGAGTGGCTTCACCATCGCGGGGATCGCGCCGATGGCGGCGTTGTCAAGCGATGCCAGAACGATGAACACCACCACCGTGTACACGATGTGCGGCGGCGACCCCCACCAGGACGGATGCTTGACGTTCACCCGTTGATCCTGTGCACGCTGATGCGGCTACGCGTCGTCTGTCGGTTCGGGTGAGGTGTCAACCGGCTCATCCGGGACAACATCATGTTCGAGTGTTGTCTCGACCGGCGCGGTCGTCGCGGGCGCCACAGATGTGGCAGGCACTTCTTCGCCACCGCCGCCGAATGGAGCCCACGCCGCCATGACGAGGCCGAGCACGATGCCGAGCAGCGGAAGGATCCAGAGCCAGTCCGAGTGCAACGGGATGACGCCGAACAGGAACAGGGTCACCCCGAGCATCAGCCCGAAGAGGAATCCCGAAACGAGTCCCAAGAACCATCGGCCCTTCATGGCTTCGCCTTCTTCTGTACGCCGGCTCCGGCCACGCCGACGCCAGCGAGGACGGTGAGCCCCGCTGCCGTGTAGGCCTGCCAGCCGGGATCACCATCGACCGACATCGTGACAGCCACCACGCAGGTCTGGCCGCGCTGATTGTGGGTCGCTCCCACCTGAACACCACCGGTCCCCTCAGGAACGAGCCCGGACACGTCGTAGATGTAGGAGCCCTGATCAGACGTCTTGTCGGTCTCCCCAGACCATGTGACGATCGTGACCGCGCCGAAAGGTAGGGATAGGGCGATGCCTCCGCTGAAGGATTCCGTCTCGTCTTCTCCAAGCGGTGGGAGGTTGGTATCGCCCACGTAGTTCAGCGTGTCTGCCGCAGGCACAGCTACGACGTCGTCGATCGGCTGCTGCTCCGTCACGGTCGCTCCGTTTGAGAACGCTGCGCTTCCCGAACAGTCCCCTTGCAGAACCTCGGCACCGGCCGGTGCGGCAAGCAGACCGACGAACAGGATCGCAATTGCCCCGAGCAGGCCGAGGCTTGCCGTACGTCTGCATCGTGTCAGACCACTGCCTTCCCTCAGCCACACCCTACGCGACAGACACCTCGGTATGCGTCGCTGTGCCGAGCTAGCCTCGCCGCATGGTGGAAGGTCCAGTCCCAGCCCGGCCCGATTGGGTTCCCGATTCGGACCGCATCGCCGAGTCCAATGTCGGGGACCTGATGAGACGTGTCGGGGCACAAACCCTCGAGGATCTGCACGGATGGTCCGTGGAAAACCCTGCTGGCTTCTGGTCGATCGTGATCGATGATCTGGACATAGCCTTCACGACTGAACCGCTGGCGGTGCTCGGTTCGAGTAACCCCGAGGCGCCGAAGTGGTTGGACGGAGCCCGCTTGAACATCGCCGAGTCGTGTCTCGACGGTGATCCCGCGAGCACCGCCGTCATCCACGGTACGCCGGGTGATGTATCGACCATGACGGTCGGCGAGCTTCGTGGCGCCGTGGCGCGGTTCGCCTCGGGATTCACCGATGCTGGCTACTCGCCCGGAGACCGCATCGCAATCGCAATGCCTATGACGGTCGAGGCGGTTGTTGCCTATCTCGGGGTTGTTGCAGCGGGGGGTGTGGTGGTGTCGATCGCCGATTCGTTCGCCCCAGATGAGATTCGAGTTCGGCTCGACCTGACCGAGCCCGTTGCCGTCGTGACCCAGGATGTAAGTGTCCGAGCTGGTCGCACGCTGGCGATGTACGCCAAGTGCACCGAAGCAACCGACATCCCGTGCATCGTGGTTGGCACCGGCTCCGATATCGCCCTCCGACGCGGTGACGTGTCCTGGTCCCAGTTCCAGGGCGACGACGGAGATCTCCATCCGGTTGCCATGTTGCCGGGCGACCACTCCAACATCCTCTTCTCCTCGGGCACCACTGGTGAGCCCAAGGCCATCCCGTGGACGCATGTCGCGCCGATCAAGGCCGCCATGGACGGTCGCTATCACCAGGACATCCATGCGGGGGACATCGTCGCCTGGCCCACAAACCTTGGCTGGATGATGGGGCCATGGCTGATCTATGCCGCTCTCCTGAACGATGCGGTGATCGCCCTCTGCGACGATGTGCCCACGTCGCGAGCCTTCGTGGAGTTTGTCGAAGAGGCCGAGGTCACCATGTTGGGACTTGTGCCCTCGATCGTTGCGACGTGGAGGTCGAGCGATGTCCTCAGCGAAGGAGACTGGTCGACGGTCCGAGTGATTTCCTCGACGGGAGAAGCCTCGAATCCTGACGACTACGCGTGGCTGATGCGGAGCGCGGG
>CAJQOW010000195.1 GCA_905480055.1 uncultured Acidimicrobiia bacterium | reverse complement strand
CCTCATCCCTGAGCGTCATGCACGCATGGGGGAGAATCCTTTCTCGTTCTATCGCGCTGGCGCAAAGCTCATGGCCACCGACCTGTCAGGAACACCGACGACCGACATCATGACGCAACTCAGCGGTGACGCCCACCTCTCGAACTTCGGGTGGTACGGCTCGCCGGAACGGCGCCTCGTCTTCGACACCAACGACTTCGATGAGACGCTGCCGGGACCCTTTGAGTGGGATGTGAAGCGGATGGCGGCATCCTTTGTCATCGCGGCCCAGAACAACGGGTTTGATGCGAAGGATCAGGAGGCCGTGACATCGAGGGCAGTCCAGTCATATCGCGACGCAATCCTCCAATACGCCTCACAGGGCTATCTCGACGTGTGGTACTTGGGGCTGTCGGCTGACAAGGTGTACGACCTCCTGCGGGATCAGGGCGACAAGAAGCAGGCCAAGTCGGTCAAGAAGCAATCGAAGAAGGCGCGTCACAAGAACAGCGAGCATGTCCTCAAGAAGCTTGGCGAAGAAGTGGACGGTCAGTATCGGATCAAATCCGATCCACCCTGGGTGATTCCGACAGCAGCGATGGAACGGGACATGGACCCCGAGTTGATACGCCGAAGGGTGAGCTTCGCCCTCGAGCGGTACCAAACGACACTCAGAGACGACATGAAGGTCCTCGTCGGTAGATACGAGCTCCTGGACGTCGCATTGAAGGTGGTTGGCGTCGGGTCGGTCGGCACCCGGTGCTACATCGTCTTGCTCCAAGGGCGCGACCAGCAGGACCCGCTGTTCCTCCAGATAAAGGAAGCTGGAGACTCCGCGCTTGCCAACTACCTGCCCCCATCTCAGTACTCACATCCAGGTGAGCGGGTTGTCCAAGGACAACGACTGATGCAGACGAGCAGCGACATCTTCCTCGGATGGATGACGGGCGAACATGGAACCACCTACTACATCCGTCAGCTCAAGGACATGAAGGCTTCGGTGGAAGTGGAAGACCTTGATCCCAAGGGCCTCCAGACCTATGCCGCGGCCTGTGCCTCGGTTCTCGCACAGTCCCATGCCCGCGCGGGCAGCGCAGCCGTGATGTCCGGATATATGGGTTCTGGTGATGTGTTCGCAGAAGCTGTGACTGAGTTCAGCCTGAAGTACGCCGAGCAGAACGATGCCGACTATCAGGCATTCGCTGATCAGGTCGGGTTCGGTCCCGAGGGCGACGCTGATTCGGACTCGTAGAGCAGGTCTTCTCGGTACGCTCCCGACCGGAGGCGTCCGTGCGCCTGGTGGGCACCGCGGTCTTCAAAACCGACGAGGGGGCGAGAGTTCCCTGGCGGGTTCGATTCCCGTCCGCCTCCGCCAAGCCCTGACCTTCTTGCGTGGCTGACCTTTCACCCGGAGTGAAGAAGGTCAGCCACGCAAGAAGCGGGTTGTTCGGTCTGCGTTCTAGGTGTCGCGTCCCATCAAGGGGTGATCTCCCTCGTAGAGGTCGTCGATCTCGTCACCGTGCTTGGCCATGATCGCCCGCCGCTTGATCTTCAATGAAGGAGTCAACATGCCGTTGTTCGGCGTGAACTCCTCATCCTCGAGTACGAAGTCCCTGACCCGTTCGTAGTGCTTGATCGAGGACTGTGCCCTCGTGATCTCCTTGGTGTAGAGGTCCTTGACCTCAGCATCTGCGAGCAGGGCATCGAGATCAGAGGTGTCGAGTCCCTGCTCCTCCGCCCATTTCTCCAGGTACTCGAAGTCCGGCACGACAACAGCGACGTTGAACGGACGCTGCTCGCCGTACACCATGACCTGACTGATGAAGCCGGAGAGCTGGAGTTGCTCTTCGATCGGCGAGGGGACGACGTACTTGCCGTTCTCCAGCTTGTACTGCTCCTTGATCCGGCCTCGGATGAATAGGTACCCGTCTGCATCCAGGTGTCCGAGGTCGCCGGTCCGGAACCCGTGGTTGTCGGTGAATACTGCGGCATCTTCTTCCGGCAGGTTGTAGTAGCCGAGCATCACGTTTGGCCCGTGTACGACAATCTCACCGATCTCCTCATCGCCGGTGATGTCGGTGTCGATCTCGACCGTCACGTCCGGGATCGTGCGGCCAACGCTGCCGAGCCTCCGGCCAGACTTCGTGTTGGCGGTAACCACAGGACTGGTTTCGGTGAGGCCGTAGCCCTCGTACACCGTGATCCCCACGGCACTGATGAATTCGGCAACTTCGGTGGAGATCGCTGCGCCTCCGGAGAATGCGTACACGAGCTTGCCGCCGAAGGCGTCCCGCACCTTGGAGAAGACCAGTTTGTCGAAGAGGTCGTTCTGCAGGTCGACCCAACGCGAGCGTGAACCACGCTTGCGCATCTGCTCCCGCTTGCGTGCATTGGCCACGGCCGCGTCGAACATTGCCTTCTTCACGCCGCCCTCGGCCGCCATCATCTTCTGGAGCCCGTCGTAGACCTTGTTGAACACTGTCGGGACGCTCACGAGCATCGTTGGCTTGATCTCTGGCATGTCCCTTGTCAGCGTCGCTGCGCTCGTGAGTCCCGTTGATGCACCCTGATGGATCAGCGTGTGGAGCTCAACGGTCTGGCCGAACGAGTGGGCCCATGGCAGGAACGACGCAGAGCGATCTTCCTCCTCGAGGGGGAAGATCTCGGTGAGCGCCATCACGTTGGTCGTGAGGTTCGCATGCGACAGCATCACACCCTTCGGGTTGCCCGTGGT
>CAJQOW010000194.1 GCA_905480055.1 uncultured Acidimicrobiia bacterium | reverse complement strand
CGCCTTCGCCGACCGCATCACATCCCTCTGCGGGGAACTCGATGTCGCGGTGACCACCCAACAGATCGGTGATCTCGATCGCTATGGACAGTGGTTGATCGACGAGGCGATTCCCGCTGGTGGCCTGGGTCCTGCTGAGGCGCCGCGCGTATTTGATCGCCATATTGCTGACGCACTCATGTATATCCACGGCATCCCACGGGGAGCAAGAGCCGTCGTGGATGTGGGCTCAGGTGTCGGCCTCCCTGGAATCCCCATGGCCATTGTCATGCCGGATATCGCGATGACGATCCTCGACCGGGCTGAACGAAGGACCTGGCTTGCGAAACGAGCAGTGCGCATCCTCTCGCTGGACAACGCCTCGGTTGTGACCGGCGATGCGCAGCGCCCTATCCCCGGGCTATCGGAGCCGTACGATGCCGCACTGTTTCGAGCATCCCTGCCGATTTCCCAAGCAGCAGCGACGTTTCGGGCGATGACCACCGTGGGCGGCGTGGGCCTCGTGGGTGTCTCCCGACTCTCTGAGCGGCCGGACATACCTGAACCACCGCCAGGGGTAGACTTCTCCCTGACCGCAGAGGAGTCCTTGGTCCTTGACTCGCCATTTTGGCTCCTTAGGATGCGGGCTGTCTGAATCCACCAACCAGGAGGCCACCTCGCTATGACGGGCACCACGGCGCATGGCAAAGTAGTGGCAATCGCCAATCAGAAGGGCGGGGTGGGCAAATCCACCACGGCCATCAACCTGGGCGCTGGACTTGCGTTTCAGGGCGAACGAGTCCTCATCGTCGACCTCGATCCACAGGGGAACACCTCATCCGGGTTAGGAATCGACCGTGGTGCGATTGAATCGTCGACCTATGACGTGCTCGTCGAGGGAACGCCGGTTGCGGACGTACTCGAGCCGACCTCTGTGCGCGATCTCCACGTACTGCCTGCCACCATTGAGCTTGCGGGTGCAGAGATCGAGCTCGTATCGATCCTCTCGCGAGAGCAACGACTCAAGAATGCCCTTGCTGCTGTGCTCGATGACTATGACTTCGTGCTGATCGACTGCCCTCCCTCACTCGGACTCCTCACGATCAACGGGCTGGCCGCTGCGGATGAGGTGCTGATTCCGATCCAATGCGAGTACTACGCATTGGAGGGTGTGAGCCAGCTCACGCGCAACATCGGACTCGTGCAGCAGAACCTCAACCCTCAGCTTGAAGTTGAAGGTGTGCTCCTGACGATGTTTGACGGCCGCACCACGCTTGCGGCCGATGTGGTTGCCCAGGTTCGCGACCACTTCGGTGAGACGACGTACAAGACGGTGATCCCGCGGACGGTGCGCCTCAGTGAGGCCCCCTCCTACGGAGAGCCGATCGAGGCCTATGACGCAATGTCCCGAGGGGCAATTGCCTATCGAGAGCTTGCACGCGAATTCAGGAGGAGACATGGCCGCACGTAAGAGTGGACTGGGCCGAGGGCTCGACGCCCTCATCCCACAGGACCGCCCCGTCGACGGATACGGCAACGTCCCCGTCGATTTGGTGGATCCGAACCCAAATCAGCCACGGACTGAATTTGATGCCGTCGCCATAGACGAGCTGGCGGCTTCCATCGACGCCGTTGGACTCCTACAGCCGGTGGTCGTGCGAGCCTCAGAGGATCGCTATCTGCTCGTCGCAGGGGAACGCAGGCTCAGGGCCGTCAAGCAACTCGGTTGGGACGACGTTGCGGCGGTGATCCGGGAGGACACCGATGAGGCGACCAACCTGACCGAGGCGCTTGTCGAGAACCTTCAGCGTGAAGACCTGACGCCCCTCGAGGAGGCTGCGGCATACCAGGAACTACTGGAAGAATATGGCATGACGCATGAACAGGTTGCTGACCGCGTTGGCAAGAGTCGCTCCGCGGTCTCCAACACGCTGCGATTGCTCCAGCTACCGGTGGGCATTCAGGCCATCCTGGCAAGTGGTGGGATCAGTGCGGGGCACGCCCGGGCGCTGCTCGGGGCTGAGGACGAGGCCTATGCCCTTCACATAGCCGAGCGTGCGGCAGCGGAGGGATGGAGTGTGCGCAGGGTCGAGGAGGCCATTCGGTTGCGCAGCACCCAGGGCTCACGAAGGGCCAGCACGGCCCAAGCTGTGCGACCGGCAGCCATCATTGAGTTGGAGGACAGGCTCCAGGATCGGCTCGGCACCAAGGTGCGGATCGACTATCGGGGCAAGGGCGGCAAGATCACGATCAAGTACGCATCCGCCGACGATCTGGAGCGGATCTACCGTCACTTGTTCGAGCCGGAGTCCTGATCGTCCCGCCTTGTTTCGTAGATGGCTGCGACCGCGTTCGAGGTGATGCGCCCGACCCTTCTGCTCATCGAGCGCAGGGCGACGACCACAGCCGGTGACCTTGTTTCCTTGAGCAGCGGCAGCGTCCTGCCGCTTGCGGGAATGCCAAGCCTGTCCGCGAGGAGTTGTGCCATCTCCATGCCTGCCTCGGATCTCGAGTGCGCAGACTCGAAGTAGAACACACCCTCGACCCCATCTCCAGGCACCAGGAATCCGATCACAAGGTCAACATTCAGTCGGTTGGCACGTTGTGCACGCACGCTTGAAGGTGGCGATGTGTCGACCGATCGACTGAGGAGCGGAACCCCGCTCAGAAGGCGAATGGCCTGAGCCGCCTCCGTGGCGGCAGTCCATGTCTCGACAGCTTCCTCGTCGGTGCGACACTCGGCATCGAGGTAGATCCGTTGGCCTGCAACCGAGGCCGGCAACGCTGACAGCCATTGCCGCTCGCGCACGGCCTCGCGGCCGTGTTTGCGGGCCGTTGTATCAACGAGGCGGAGCTCCCCGGCAATCACCGGACCTGCCAGCCCGTCCTCGGCGAGGCCCCGATTCTGCTGGAAGTCGATGAGGCCGCTCAACGTGTCGGGACCGAAGATGCCATCGACCTTTCCGGTGTCGAATCCCAAAGAGTTCAAGCGCGCTTGAAGTTCTGCGACATCGTCGCCACGCATCATCGGCACGCGGTGGTACAGCATCCGGTCGCCGAGTCGATAGCCGGCATCGACGAGCGCCCGCCATGTGTCGGAACCGACGATGCCGTCAACGGGGAGGCCACGAGCCTGTTGGAAGTCCGAGATCGCGAGCATCGTGCCATCGCCGAAGACGCCCCGCGTGTCCCCACCGATGGAGAAGCCAAGGTTCGATAGCCGATTCTGGACGTCACGGACAGGTTCGCCGCGATCGCCGACGTGGTAGAGCCTCACGAGGCCAATGGTGGCAGGTTTGTGCGCTAGGAGATGAACTCTGCGAGTTCAGCCTGGAGCTGGCCCTTGCTGCGTGCGCCGACGAGTCGTCGCTTTTCCTCACCGTTCTGGAACACGATGAGTGTCGGAATGCTCATCACGGAGTACGCACCCATGGTCGATGGGTTCTCGTCAACATTGAGCTTCGCCACGCTGAGCTTGCCTACGTTCTCGCCGGCGAGTTCGTCGAGCGATGGATCCATCATCTTGCACGGCCCGCACCACTCGGCCCAGAAGTCAACGAGCGTGGGGGTGTCTGATGAGATGGCTGAGGCAAAGTCGCTGTCTGTGACGGTGATGGTGTTCTGACCCATGTGCGTCTCCTT
>CAJQOW010000193.1 GCA_905480055.1 uncultured Acidimicrobiia bacterium | reverse complement strand
GCCATACCGTTTCCGCCGTCAGCGGCGACGGTGAGTCCGGCAATTCCACTGGCACCGGTCGTCGACAGGACATGGTCGACATATCCGTCGATGACGTTCTGCTCGGCAACGGACCCACGGTGCTGGTGCGGCGGCACACCGCGCTCGGCCATCTGTTGGATGTCCGCAAGGCCGGTCTCCTCGCCAATCGGCGCCGCTGCGGCCTGGCAGAACTTCATTCCGTTGTACTGGGGCGGATTGTGCGAGGCAGTGATGACGACACCCGGAAGCGACATCGCACCCGATGCGTAGTAGAGGACGTCGGTGGGGACTTCGCCGATCAGACGCACATCGACGCCCTGTCTGGTGATGCCGTCGACGAGCGTCTCGCACAGCGCTGGCGAGGACAGCCGGCAGTCGTACCCCACGATGACTTCGTCAGCCGGGACGAACTCAGCAAACGCGGAACCGATGCAGCGAGCGGATTCCTCGTCCAGTTGATCAGGGAAGACACCGCGAACGTCATATGCCTTGAAGATGTTTGAAAGATCCATACCGGTCACGGTAGCCAAGCGGGAGTCGTCAATCTTCCTGCAATCTGGAGCCTCCCTACACTCCCGGATTCATGACCGACGATGCCAGAACCGACGTCACGGTCGTCATCCCTGTTCACGACGAGGCTGACTACCTGCCGACCGCGCTCCCTTTGCTGTTCGATGAAATGGCACAGGTCGATGCTGATGTGCGTGTCGTGATTGCCGAGAACGGCTCAACGGACGACACCGCACTGCTCGTCAAAGAGGCCATGGCGGACCACCCGAACCTGTCGCTGCTCGAACTGCCGACACCCGACTACGGCGCTGCCATGCGTGACGGTTTCCTGGCCGCCACCACGGAGTGGGTGGTGAACTTCGACATCGACTATTTCTCCGGGGCATTTCTCAACGACGCGCTTGCCCTCAGCGCAGAAGCCGACATCGTGCTTGCGTCCAAGCGGGCCGAAGGTGCCGATGACCAGCGGGGCGCGACGCGACGGCTCGCCACATGGACGTTCAACCAGGTGCTCAAATACGCCCTCGGTTCGGGCGTGTCGGACACCCACGGCATGAAGCTCGTCCGACATTCCGTTGTCGAGGCCGTGGCCCCCGATGTGATTTCAACAACGGACCTGTTCGACACGGAACTCGTCGTCAGGGCTGAGAAGGCTGGCTACCGGATCGCTGAGCTTCCGGCGTTCGTCGAGGAACTCCGCGAGACCAACTCGAACGTGGTGAAGCGTGTACCTCGAACGCTGAAAGGTGTTTGGGCGATCAGGATGTCGATGCGCTCAAAGGGTGACGTCGACGCCTAGAGGGCCTCGACGGTGACCGGCTCCGGGTCTGGCTCCAGGGCCTTGCTGAACACGATGTCGCGGTAGCCAGCAAGCTTCGGCAGGATCATCAGGCCAGCAGCGAATATCGCCGCAATGTTGTACCCGATGGCGTCAAGCGGCCCGAACAGCGTGTCAGCGAGCCAGATCACCGCTACGGAACCGACGTATGCCGCAGTGTTGATGGCGAAGAATGAAACGGTTTCCTTGCCAGACACCTTGCCGTCAGAGAGCTCGAACGTCCATCGACGATTCAGGACGTACGACATGAACGTCGTGAGGACGAACGCGGTCGTAACTGCCCAGAACCATGCGAATCCGAGCTGCAGAAACACGTTGAACAGGGCGAGGTATACCAGCGTGTTAGCAACGCCCACAAGGGCAACCTTGATCACCTGCACCGCGGACTCGCGGTTCGCAAACGTCATTACGTAGTCCTTCATACCTCTGCCCTTCGGCGTTTCACGACTCGCACAATGCCGTACGTCGCAAGTCCGAAGACCGCGACGATCGTCAGTGCCATACCGAATACTTCGACCCAGGTGCGCCCAAACTCAAGGGTTACGTCGGCTTCGGTGGGCACCACAAGCATCAGTGAGGGGGCCACCCGGTAGACGCCGTCGGCACCATCAGCCTGCCAGTTGGGGAAGTACGACACCTTGACGAGGTGGGGCACGCCAACGGCGTCGGTCGTGAATCGAACGGTGTGGTCCTCAAACGTTGTGACCGTGGCCGTGCCTGTGCGCTCAATCGGCTTCAGTGCCTCCAAACGCTCATCCACCGTCGTGACGCGACGCCACTCCGCAGGTCCGTCCTCGACCAGCCAGACATCGAGATTCTCGACGTCGTCGTACCACTCGAGGGCAGCGTCGACGAAGGACTCCTCCCCTGCCCACACCACCGGTTCCCACTCGGCGACGTCGACTCGGTCGGCATCGGGCAGCGCAAAGATTGTCCATGGCGGGGCCTCAGCAAGGATCTCCAGCCCGAACTCGTCCGCAGCAGTCCGTGCCTCCTCGGTGTAGGAGACGTAGTACGAAACGTCGTACACGGCCAGGTGCTTGGTTGCCCTGTCGAAGTCCATGCCACGGTACTGGAGGCCCCGGACCGGATTGGAAGGCCGGAAGCTTACCTCAGATGCGTTGAGGAAGTGGAACGGTGTCGTCAGCGAACTCTCGAAGAAGAGCCCTTCCATCGACTCATGACCCTCGGACCAGAATGGGAACAGCATCAGGGCCATGGGCGTGCCGTACTTGTTCATCTCGCTGTTTGCTTCCCACATGATTCGGCCCGGTGGGAGCTCGTCCATAGTCTGCATGAGATTCTCGTACTCGGGCCAGGCCTGCTTGCCCTCGTATCCCTCGTAGTTCCACTTGACCCAGCCCGGGAGATCGTGCATGGACAGCGCAGCTGCACCGACCATCAACACTGCGGCAACGGCGCCAATCACCAATGTGGCGCGATGCCGATCAGCAAACCGGCGTCCAATGGCCACACAGCCGAGGCCGATCGCGAGACCTGCGAACACATACAGCCCGAAGTACCAATACGGCAGCAACCGGGCGTTGTACAACATGGTCAGGTCGAAGCGGGCGATCAGGAAGTAGCCGATCAGCGGCCACACGGTCATCCAGATCGCAATGGCAACATCGTCCCTGCGGAACGCAGTCCACACCATGCCGATTGCCGCAAGCACCAACACCGGCACCAACTCGCCAGGAATCGGCGATCCAGGGCTCTGATAGTTACCGACGATCGTGGTCACCGGTGCCCAACCCATGTCCGAGGTCATGCCGCCGAACACGTGCACACCAAGCGCCGCCGACCAGAAGGCCGAGATGGAGAACCCGATGACCCAGGACACCACCACGCCGGCCGCACCCGACACCGACCGCTTGAAATCGGATCGATTCACAACCAGAACCACGAGTGGTGCCAACAGAAGTGGCACCACAGTGAACACAGCCACGATGGTCGTGATGATGTGGGCCAATGCGGTGAGGCCGAGGACGATGCCGGTCCACGGGTTGAATATGCGTCCGTTGCGGTAGTCGCGAACCACCATGCCGATGTACAACACGCTGAGCGCGAACGACCACGAGAACGAGAACTCACCCGCGAGCGTCGACTTGATGTTCGCACCGAAGATCGAGTAGCTCTCCATGAACACGAAGAGCGATCCTGCGACGGCCCCGATCGATGCCACGAACCTCGTGAAGCCAAGGAACCGGACGAAGAAGTACGACGCTGTTGGCAGGGCAACGAGGCCAAGGATTGTCACGAGCTTGAACGCGACGCCATACGGGAGGACGAGGTCGAGACCGACCGTGGTGAGTGCGGGCAGCGGGAAGTAGAAGTAGAGGGCGGGGAACCCGGCGTACCAGTCCATGCTCCAGCCCATGATCCGCCCGGAAGGGAGGACTTCTTCGAGCAGCACCTTCGGCAACAGGACGTGTGCGCCCATGTCACCGCCTGTCGGAGTGTTGGCAACCAACAGGTAGGGCAGACGCCACAGGGACTGGCCATCCCGCAGGATCGGACCGAGCACGCCGGACATCGTGAGCAGGATCAGGATCGTCGGAAGTGCGATCAATGCGACCACGTACCACTTCGAAACCAGTGGTTCCGATACCGGCGCGGGTGGTGGCGGCGGTAGGGCTTCCGCCTCTTCAGGCGGGCGTGGAGGCGCGGCAGCAGTCACGAGTCGAGAGGGTACCGCAATAGCCAGACATGAGACTCAGAGTTCATAATTGGGGACATGGAGGACCTGGGGCTCAGGAGCTCCGGTCCCTCATCAGAAGGCTGACGGCGACGAGCGAAGCTCGTTCACTCACCCACCAGGTCGATGATGCCGTCGACTTCGACGGGTTCGCCGCCCTTGTCCCACCACTTGGCCTCGCACACGTGACACGAGTTGAACACGACCTCGGTGCCATCCGGCAAGGTCATGTCGATTTGGATGACGGACGACTCCCCACAAGCTGTGCAAGCCAACCGTTCTGCTGATGCCTTCGTCACGTGTCCTCCTACGGCAACGCGCCCGCCCCGAGCGGCCACCTTTAGTATTGTACTGCGCGCGCTAAGTGTCTAGACCTTTTCCTGTTCGTTTGCTTCGGGCACATCGTCGTAGCGGCCGAGGTACTTCGATTTCTGGCGGCCATCCTCGGACCAGTACGCGTAGACGTATGGTCCATGCGGACACGTCGTGCACGAGTTCTTCCCGCACTTCACCATCTGCTGTCGAATCTTCACATCGGGTCCGAGATCGGGGAACGCGTGGCCCCGATGTTCAAGCCTGGCCCTCGTGAGCATGAAGAGCCTCCGGAGGTCCGGCTCATCCATCTCCCGGACCGCTTCGAGCACTTCCCTGTCGATCGGCACGTCAATGACCTCCGACATCGTTGAACAAACGCACGTCCTTGGTCCTTCGGTCGACGAGTTGCCAACCGCGAGGGGGGCTGAACCGATGGGCATGGGTCTCGCACAACGTCAAACCCTCGTAGCTGGCTTCGTTACCCCGCGCGTCATCGAGGTACGCCTCGGCTCCAGCGTGGTCGTAGGTGAGCACGCTGGTGGCTCGGACTGGGCATCTGACACAGGGAACGGCCATCGTCGGTGAAAGGTAGGCCTCCGACTGGCACCATCCAAGGATTTCGCGCAACTCGCTGGCGCGTGGCGTCTATCCGATGGTGATGCCGGCAGACGACACGGCGCGTCGCAACGATCGGGGCGACGGAACGCCAGAGAATGTCGCAACCACCGAACCGTCGGCGTCCACGACCACGGTTACAGGAACGGCGACGATGCCCCAGGTCTCGAAGCGTTGCGCCTCGAGGTCATTGGTCACTTCCCTGAAGGGGATACCGACCGCCTCGAGTCGCGCAATTGCGTCCTTGCATGTCGAGCAGGTGGTCGATGTGAACATGATCACACCGGGTCGATCGCCAACCTCCCCCACCGTGACCGAAGGATGGGGCGGCGTGCGGAAACGGCCGATCAGAAATGCAACGCCGGCAGCCACGGCGACGATCGCCACAACGATCAGCAGCCTGACGACAACGTCGCTCACTGCGATGGAACCCCACCGGTGAGGGCAACGCCCTGTCTGCCCGCAATCTCCCAGGCAACGCTGACGGGCCTTTCGGCTTCGACCCCGTAGCCGTAGATACCAATACCGACATCGACCGGAATACCGATGATGGACTCTCCAGGCACCTCAATCGTCTCGGTGAGTGTGTATTCGACCTCGCCAAGCTGGCTGTACGTGACCGACACAGGATCGACTCCGGCATTCATGATCCACAAGGTCGTTTCAGACTCTGGCACCGTGTCGACAGGAACGATCCAGCTCGATGACGCCATCGCGGACCCGGTGGTTCCTGCGAGGCCGGTAATGAACTGCTCCTCGCTGACCTCGGTGGTCGATGTCGACTCGTCGACCACCGTCGTGGTGGTCTCATCAGCAGCCGCACCATCCCCATCTCCACCCTCGACATCAGCCTCGGGCACGAGCGCTAGAACGGATGCAGCTATCGGCGCCGTGGCCCTCACCCTCACGCCGAATGGCGGCGCCGCAAGGTCGGACAGCGGGATGAGCCCTGGTGCTGACGAGTCGAGGACGATCTCGCGAGCGTTGCGCAGGGTTCCCTCCTCGGTAACGATGTCAACAGAGACGATGATCTCGTCATCACCCGCAGACATGACAGCAATCGAAGGTGCGAGGTCACCCGCGGTAGCAATCGGGAACTCCCAGGTGTCGGCAGGCGCCACGCCCGGCCACCACGCCTCGCCTCGGTCATCTGACCGGACAAGTGCCGGAATGACCAGTCCCTGATTCGATGTGACGGTGAATGCGAGCTCATCGCGGAACGGCAGGTAGGTCTCGAGATCGATCGTTGCCCATGACCTGCCTGCGACATCGAACCCGTCGAGTTCGGCGACAAGGTCGAGGTTGAATTCCGAGTAGGCGGTGACCGTGACCTCGGCGTTGTCGGCGAACGGGTTGAAGAGCCGCAACCGCGTGATCGTGCCCGTCTTGGTGGAACCACCGGTGAGGTACCAGATCTTGGGTACGGACACGACACAATGGTCCGACGAAATGAACGCGTCCACATATTCCATGGCCGCTGCCGTGGCAGGGCCATTGGAGATCTCGACAATCGCCGGTGACTCGCCGACGCGCAGCGCCTCACCGGTACTGAGAGCGGTGGCACCGGGGCCGATCAATCGGAAGTCGACGCTCGTCGCATCAGCGTTGGCCAAGGGATCGAGGAGGGTCACATTCACATCGACATCGGGCTCGGTGGCGACGATGATGTCCGAGTCGACGATGTCTCCGGCTTCCACCCACGGGCAGTACCAGACACTCGGCGACGCCACAGCGCCATCGGGAAAGGTCACCTCAACGGTGCCGAAATCCGGGCCCTCCTCGGCGCTCGGTGCTACCTGGACCAGACCAAAGAACCCGAGCACGCCGGCGAGGGCCAACAGGATGATTCGCCTCATACGCGCCTCCTCGCCCACAGGTAC
>CAJQOW010000192.1 GCA_905480055.1 uncultured Acidimicrobiia bacterium | reverse complement strand
GCCTTGAGGCGACCTCGTCCACGGCCTTGACGAAGGCCACACGGTGGTCGGAATAGCGTCACATGCTTTCGCGGGTCTGTTTGAACAGGTCGAGTCCCCACACAGCGAGGTGCGCCATGATCACGGCGATACCGATCGGTGGAAGGCCACCGATGCCGACCGCGACAACACCGCCACCCAGGAGTATGAAGCTGACCGGCGCCGCAATTGAGGCGGCTGGGACTGCGGCCATCATCGCCGCTACTGCAAGCGGTGCCTGAATATCGGGTATCAGCAGGTGCACGATGATTCCGGCTGTTCCACCGATGAACAGAATCGGAAATACCGGGCCGCCCAGGAAGCCAGCTTCCTGGCTCAGGACGAATGCAAACATCTTGCCGACCAGCACAGCGACGAGGAGCCCGACGCCCAGCTCCGGAATCATCGAGGTCTCGAAGGCGAGCTGCGCACTCCCTCCTGTAGCTGTCAATGGAAGTGCGAAGGCGATGAGGCCGATCAACGCTCCGAACACCGCCGCCCGCAGAACTGGGCTCGCGAGTTTCGTCGAAAGCCACCGGATGGCGTTTCCGATGGCTGCCTGAGCCGTCAAGACGAGGATCGAACAGATGCCGAGCAGGGTTCCGTAGAGCAAGTCGACCGTTTGGTACTCGTACCCAGTGATTTCGAATGCATTGAGAAGTCCATTGCCGCCGAACGCGACGAAGATCACGTACGCGATGACCGACCCGGCAAAGGCAGGGATGAACAGGGCCACATACCTCGACTTGGGACTGGCAGCCAGTTCGGAAACCATGATGGATGCGAACAACGGTGCCGCGAAGACTGCTGCCAAGCCGGCCGACATGCCCGTCAGTGCGTATTCGTGCTGACCCTCGGTATCGCCGACTGCGGACCGTTGGGACAGCCACGACCCAAGACCACCGCCCGAGATGATGATGCCAAACGACGGTCCGAGGCTCGCTCCCACGAACAACGACAGCGCGGACAACACGAACAATGGCAATGCGCTGGAGGGCTCGACCCAGCCTCGACGGGCATAGGCAACGGCGCCGGGCACCCTGTCAGCAACCTTGGCCCACTGCCGAAGGAGTACCACCGTCACGGCACCAGCCGATAGCAACGGGATCCACCACCATTTCCCTGAGAAGAGCGCTGATGTGGGTTCGCCGAACAGGAGGTCCGTTCCGAATCCGGTGAACCAGGTGTAGACCACAGCTGCGAGTGCACCGGCCACGCCGAGAACGATTGCGACGACGAGCAGCCGTCGATACCACGGCTCGGCGAGCGGAATCACAGCAGGGGTTTCGGCCATGACGTGGATTCTTGCACGAACATGATCTGCACAGCGACCTGCGCATCGGCAAGGACCTAGGTCGTTCCCCTTCTCGGTGATACCCGAAGTTGACCAACCCGATGTAATGCCCTTGCACGCCCATCCTGAGATGAAGGTGTGAATACGAATGGCCTGATCAGCGCCTGCCCCAGCTGAACCCTTCCCCGTCGGCATCGTGCCCGGATCCGGGGTCGCCGCGGTCTTCTATCGTGCGCCGATGTCCGTATGGGTGCTGGAGGCTGAGATCGGGGTCGTGCTGGCCCTTCTCGCGTTTCCGCTCGCCCTGGGACCCATGACGTATCTCCACTACCGTCGCCACGGCCAGATGGCGGGGTGGTCGGCACTGGTGACCCTTGGCGCCTTCTTCTACGGATGGGGAGTTGTCGCCTTCACCCTCTTTCCCCTCCCTACGTCCAACACCGAGTTCTGCACGCTGCGCGAGGACCTGTCGTATTGGCAGCTCGTTCCGTTTGCGGCGACCGCCGACCTCATCGATGCAGGTACCGCCGATGGAATCGTCGCAGTGTTGACATCGGCGGCCTTCTGGCAGGTCGCCTTCAACATCCTCCTGATGGTGCCGCTCGGGTTTCTGGTCGCCTACCGACTCAGAAAGGGAATCGGATGGGCTGTGGGAGCTGGCCTCAGCGTGTCGGTTCTGATCGAACTCACCCAGGGGACCGGAGTGTGGTGGCTCCACGGCTGTCCATACCGTCTCGCCGACGTTGATGACCTCCTGCTCAACACTGCTGGTGCGGCGGTCGGCTGGATGATCGGTCGCGTTCTGCGCCCAGTCCTGCCCGACCCTGACCCACCGGCCGTTCCAGACCTCGATCCTCCGCGGGTCGGGCGACGCGCACTGGCAACGGCCATCGACTACATCGCACTCGTGGTAGTTGGCATCGTGGTCCAGGTTCCATTCATCCTGGCGTTGGGACCGCAAGGTGAGGCTGCTGATCCCGAACTCTACGGTCAGATACTGCTCCTCGTTGGAGTGGTCCTCGCCTCAGTCTGCCTGTTCGTGATTGTCCCGTTGGTGCGGAGAGATCGGGCAACACCCGGTCAGGTGTCCACGTGGCTTGCCGTCGTTCATGTTGGCACCCAGCAACCCGCCACGGGGGCTCAGATAGCGACGAGGTGGCTCGTCCGGTGGGCCCCGCTCACCCTCGGCCTATGGATCGAACCGTTGGCCGTGATTGCGGTGGTGGCATTCGCGGAAATCGCAACCACGACCATTCGCTCTGACCATCGCAGCGCGAGCG
>CAJQOW010000191.1 GCA_905480055.1 uncultured Acidimicrobiia bacterium | reverse complement strand
TCGTTGGAGAGGTAGCCGGTGACCGAGCACGCATCGAGGTTCACGACGAGCCTCTCCTAGCCCGATCGGTGCTCGACGGCGGTGCGTTGGGGCTGGGAGCAGCGTACGTCGAAGGAGCCTGGTCGTCGCCAGACCTTGCAGGATTCCTCGAGATGGCCTCGCGCAACGTCGACAATCGCCAGAGTTCATCTGCCGGGGCCAAGACGGCAAACTGGGCGCGGGGGTGGTGGGACAGACGTCCCGAGTTCGCCAGATCGCACGCGATCGGCGAGATGGGCGATCACTACAACCTGGGCAACGACTTCTACGCGGCATGGCTCGATGAGACGATGAGCTACTCGTCGGCACTGTTCGACACCGACTCGACATCGCTGGCCGATGGCCAGGTGGCCAAGTACCGCAACCTGTGCGACATGCTCGACCTCCAGCCCGGTGACAAGGTCCTCGAGATCGGCTGTGGGTGGGGCGGGTTCATGGAATACGCCGCAACCAATCATGACGTGTTTGTGACTGGCCTCACGCTCTCCGAGGAGATGGCGGGTTTCTCCAGGAAGCGCCTCGCAGAGGCTGGTTTGTCCGATCGCACCGAGGTCAAGCTCCAAGACTTTCGCGATGAGCTTTCGATGTACGACAAGGTCGTGTCCATCGAGATGATCGAGTCTGTTGACGAGACGGTGTGGCCACCGCTGTTCCATGCCATTTCGAGGGCGATCCCTCCGGGTGGCAAAGCTGCAATGCAGGCAATCACGATCGATGAGCGGTTCTACGACAACCTGCTGGTGCGCGAGGACTTCATCAAGCGATATATCTTCCCAGGTGGGATGCTGCCAACGGTTGGCGTGCTCGAGGAGCTCACCGCTGAGGCTGGCATGCGATGGGTCAAGCACGAGACCCATGGCCAGGACTACGCCGAGACACTCCACCGCTGGGCCGAACGGTTCGACGATGCCTGGCCGGATATCGTTGCCGACAGCCCCGTGTTCGACGAACGATTCCGCAGGATGTGGCAGTACTACCTCGAATACTGCGAAGCCGGCTTCCGCACCGGTCGCATTGACGGCATCCAGTTCCTCATGGAGCGAAGCACGGCTTCGCAGTAGTACGTCATACGTGCGACGACCGGCAGCTCGCTTCGCTCGCGGTACCTGGTGCCTCGTATTCGGTACTCCGGAACCCTCGTGTCGATCGCGCAGGGCGCCGACCCGCTGAGATCAATCAGAAACCGACAACCGAAACAGAGAGCTTCTCAGGGTCGTCAGTACGTGTGACGTACTACGTAGGACCGCATGCGGGCTCTAGACCTGTCGGCGAGGGACGGATCGTTGCGCTGGCGGTTTCTTGCTGCCGAAGAGCCGCTTGAAGAATCCGACGGTCCCGGTATCAAAGGATGTACTCGGGAGTGTCGACTCGCTCTCGACCGGATACACGTCGAGTTCGACGATCACAGAATCCTCATCGGCGCGCACGGCTTCTTCCCAGGTGTTTGCCATGGCGACGCGCTCGCTGAGCGTCAAGTCCTTGTCTGAGTCGTCTGGTTGCGGTGCGGCGGTCATCTCAATGCCATTCTGCCAGAAGTGCGCTTGCTGTGTTCACGTGTACACGTGTAGGTGGTGCAGGCTGCATATCGATCGGAGTGGCGATGGTAGACGAGGTCCGCATCACAGGGATTCAACCAGCAGTGGCGGGGTAATGAGACTGGCCTCAGCATGCCCAGTACGGTGTGTTCATGACCGAGCTGGAAGCGCCTTCAACCAACTCGCGCGGTGGGCTCGTGTTGGCGGTTCTCGCATCCGCGATGTTCATCTATGTCATCGACACGACGATCATGAATGTGTCGATTTCGGCCCTCGTCGAAGACCTCGGCACCACGGTCGGTGGCGTTCAGGCAGCCATCACGCTGTACACGCTCACGATGGCGGCGTTCATGCTCACCGGCGGCAAGCTTGGGGACATCTGGGGATCCAAGCGTGCGTTCCGCATTGGCCTGATCATCTACGGCATCGGAACAGTCATCACGGCACTGGCCCCTTCGCTGGGATTCATCATCCTCGGATGGTCGATCCTCGAAGGGCTCGGTTCGGCATTGATCGTGCCGGCTATCAACACGCTCGTGCGAGCGAACTACTCCGGCGGCAAGCGAGCTTCCGCCTACGGTGTGCTGTACGGGGTCGCCGCAGCTGGCGCTGCCTTCGGACCGCTCATTGGCGGTTGGCTGACCACCTATCTCAGCTGGCGGGTGGCGTTTGCGATGGAAGCAGTCATCGTGGTGATCGTGCTGTTGTCCTCGGGACTCCTCGTTGATGCACCGAAAGTCATCCCCAAGCCGAAGCTCGATGTTGTCGGCGTGGTCCTGTCGGCAGCCGGTCTTGGCATGTTCGTCCTCGGCGTCCTCCAGACGACCTCGCGAGGCTGGTCGGATCCACTCGTGATCTTCCTGATCATCGGAGGTCTGCTCGTACTTGGAGCCTTCTGGTGGTGGATCACTCGCCGGGAGGCTCGTGGCGAGCCGGTGCTGCTCCACCCAAAGATCTTCCGGCACAGATCGATCAACGCCGGACTTCCGATCCTGTCGACTCAGACATTCGCACAGGCTGGCCTTCTCTTCCTGATTCCGCTGTTCACGCAGTCGATTCTCGGATTCGACGCGTTCCAGACCGGCTTGACACTGCTACCCCTGTCCGTCGGCGTGCTGCTCACCTCAACGCTCACTCCTCCCCTCGGGCGGAGGATCTATCCGAAGTACATCATCCAGGCCGGTCTTGTGCTGTTGTTCGTCGGTGGGTTCGTCCTCGCTGAGTCTCTGGACGGCGCGACGGAAGGGACTGATATGGCGCTCGGCCTTCTGATCGGTGGGATTGCGATCGGGCTCGTGGCAGGGCAGTTGCCGAACCTGATCCTGTCCGGCGTTGATCAAAACGAGGCCTCCGAGGCATCCGGCCTTCAGGGCACGGCACAGAACCTCGGGATGGCGTTGGGCACGGCGATCATCGGGACCGTGATTCTGAGCGTCGCCATTGCGTCGATCGGAAACCAGGTCGAGGCATCCGATGTCCTTCCCGAGAACACGAAGGCCGAACTCGAGGAAACGGCGGAGCGGCCGCTCACCCAAGCCGAAGCTGATGCACTTGCCGAAGAGATCGCAGCACTCCCGCCCGATCAGCAGGCCGAGCTGACGGAGATCTACAACACGGCAACCTTGCGTGGCTTCCAGGGCGCGATCCTTGCGGGCGGCCTGGTGGCCCTGATCGGTGCAGGGCTGGCCTTCCGGCTGCCCAAGCGAAAGCTCGAGGACGACGTATCAACGGAATCCACCGTTGCGGAAGTCGTGCGCAACCCCACCATCCCGGCAGTGCAGCTCGAGATGGATGACCTTGCTGACAGCTCGGCGACCTGACGCTCAGGATTCGATGCGGAACACCGGGTAGCGGTAGACCACCGCCACGAAATCGGTGATCGTGTGGTCGCCGGGAATATCCATGAACTTCGAGACGTACCTGCGGTTCTCTGCGTAGTACTTGCCGAGGGCGTGCCCTGCTTCCTCGCCTGAGATCTCTTCGGCCGTCGCCCTGAGCTTCACGGATCCTCGGCTGAGAGTCACCTGGGCATTGGCCCTCACGTTCTTGACCCATGAGACCTCCCCGTACGGGGCGACGAGGTAGCGCACTCCGTCGTAGGTCACAGGGGTGATCACGAAGTCCCGTCTCGTGCCTGAGTTGCGACCGGTCGTCGAAACGATCCACGAAGCGCCCATGCCGCGTCGCGCCATCGCTCCCGCGAGCCGGTTCACCATGCGCCTCGTCGTCCCTCGTTGGTACTGCTCGGCCATGGGATGCAAGCTAGCAACACTGGTGGGAATTACCAGATATCAACCCGGGCTCCGACAGGACGCATCTGCGGTGCATCGTCGTCGAGGCCGAACGCTTCGGCGAAGCTGTCCATGTTGCTGATCGGAGCTTCGCATCGCAGTGTTGACGGGGAGTGAGGGTCTGAATTGATAATCAGCCGGAGATACTCGTCCGTGTAGTTGCCGCGCCACGCCCGGGCCCAGGCCATGAAGAACCGCTGGGTGGGCGTCAGGCCAGCAACGTCGGCTTCGGCTCCGTCGAGTTCGGCGTGGAGGGCACGAAGAGCGATCTTGAGGCCACCGAGATCGGCAATGTTCTCTCCGAGGGTCAACTCTCCGTTGACGGTGAGGCCATCCTCCACCTCGTAGGCGTTGAACTGATCGATCATCACCTGCGCCCTGGACTCGAACTCGTTTCGGTCCTCATCCGCCCACCAGTTGCGAACGTTGCCCTCGGCATCAAAACGGGAACCCTGATCGTCGAAGCCATGGGTGATCTCATGCCCGATAACGGCTCCGATGGCGCCGTAGTTCACAGCGTCGTCAGCGTCCGGTGTGAAGAACGGTGGTTGCAGGATCCCTGCCGGGAAGACAATCTCGTTGCGAAGTGGGTGGTAGTACGCATTGACCACGTGGGGCGCCATCGACCACTCGTGCGGATCGACTGGCTCGCCCAGCTGGGCTATCTGTCGAGCCACCTCGAACCGCCTGGACTCGAGCCGATTCGCGAGCCACGTGCTGTCATCGAGGTCGAGGCCCGAGTAGTCGCGCCATTCGTCCGGGTACCCGATCTTGTAGCCGAATCCGTCGAGCTTGGTCAGTGCCTGCGCCTTGGTTTCGTCGCTCATCCAGGTGATCGTGTTGATCGTCTTGCGCATCGCTTCGAACAGCCGATCGACGAGGTGTTCGACGGCTGCCTTTGCGTCTGCGGTGAAGTTGTCCTTCACGTACAGCTGCGAGATGAGCTGGCCGACATCGCTGGATCCGGCTGCAAGGACACGCTTCCACCGTGCTTTCTGCTCCTGTTGACCTCCGAGCTTGCGGCCGTAAAAGTCGAACGCCTCGGTATCGAAGGCCTCCGGGAGGCTCGAGGCAACCGAGCGAAGGAGGTGCCACCTGAGATAGGTCTTCCAGTCGTCCAGATCGCGTTCTGCGAGCATCGCATCGAGGGCCGGATAGAAACCTTGGTTATCGATGTTGATCTGTTCTTCGCCTCCTGCTCCGATCGCTTCGAGGTATGACGCAAACCCGAAGTTCGGCATCAACGCGTCGGCGCCCGCAACAGGGTGCTTGTTCGTGATGAGGTCGACGTCCCGCATCTGGACGTTGGTGTATGAGATCTCGGCGATGGCGGTCTCGATGTCGATCACGACATCGGCGCCACTGGCGGCGGCTGCGTCCTGCGTGCCGAGCAGGCTGAACATCGCAGTGATGTGGCTGCGGTACGCGCTGACGAGCTCTTGCGATGTGTCGTCGTCTCGTAGGTAGTAGTCGCGGTCGGGAAGCCCGAGGCCACCTTGGCCGACATAGAGCAGGTTTGCGGTGGCGTCCTCGAAGTCCGGTGTGACATGCGCGCCGAACAGTGCACCGATGCCGGTCGTGTGGTAATCGGCGACGAGGGCTCGCAGGTCGTCGAGGTTGCTGATCGCGTCGATGCGCTCCAGCCAATCGGCGATCGGTTCGGTTCCGAGCTTCTCGATGCGGTCGGTGTCCATGCCGGACCGGTAGTAGGCGCCGACCCAGTGCTCCGGTGTGCCGGCTGCTGCGGATGACATGGCGGCAACCTCATCGAGGAGGTCGTGGAGTACTGCCTGATTGCGTTCGTGGAGTTCTTGGATCGCTCCCCACGAGCCGTATTCGGCCGGGACCGGGTTGGCATCGATCCATCCGCCGTTGACCCAGCGATACAAGTCGTCCTTGGGGGAGACGGAGGGATCGGTGTCCGCAACGTCGAAGACTGGGTCATCTGCTGACACGATGAACTGGTCGTTTGCGGTCATGGATCCTCCGGTCGGCTGACGGGACGATAGTGGGAGGTCGACCTCAGCTCGCCCGGCATGCACGTTGCCATCCCCAACAAACGCGACGAAGGGTGATGCTCGGTGGTCCGAGCATCACCCTTCTGTGGCCCTGTTGCTCAGGCGTCGACGGAGTCCTTCGTGGTCTCGGATGTGTCCGAGTCTTCGATGTCTGATTGCGACCCGGCGCCGCCAATCCACTCAACCGCTGCGATCACTGCGATCACGAGTGCGGCAACCACGATCACCATCAAACCGCTGATCGTTGGCGCCAGAAGGAGAACGAGGGCTCCGAGGCCAACCGCCACCCACTCGATGACCCGTCGGTACTTGTGGATGAACGTGGCGGTCGGCGACAGCTCAGCATCACCTCGTGATGAGTTCCGCGCATTGACGAAGCTCTCCCGGATCGAGCCTGCCCGCTCGGATGGACCGAAGAACCACGCAACGAGGGCGGCCACCAAGCCGAGGAGCAGCAGACCCCAGGTCTGGGCGAGGAGTCGATCAACGACGATGTTCCATGCGGCCGCTGCACCCTCCTGATAGACCGGGTCGGCAATCTCGCCGAGGACGCTGTTGCGCAGGAGTCGGATCTCGATCAACGTCAGCACCATCGCAACAATCGTTGCGATGCCCAACCAGATCGTGACCTTGCGCCGGTCCGATGCAATGAGAACGGCTCCTGCGAGCAGGATCAACACGGCGATTGGGGCGGCCCACCGGATGGAGTACACGATGTTGATGATGCTCTGTACCAGCCCGAGTTCTTCGGACTCGTACAGGACGATGGTCGCATCGATCTCTTCGGGATTGATGACATCGATCCCTCGCTCCTGGAGTCGTTCATCGACTTGCCGAACCAACTCGCTCAGGTCAAGGATCACCTGTCCGTCTTGAGCGGAGACTGTGCCGGACCGGGACTTCTCGATGACCGTGATTGCCGCACTGTGGGCGGTGCGCAGTGCACCGTTCCAGATGGCGTCGAACTGGTCAGACGAGATGATTCGGGTCGCAGCCTCAGCGATCAGGGTTTCGACGGC